>JAUQQB010000217.1 GCA_030550075.1 Chloroflexota bacterium
CTCCCCACGGCCCTTTGGGGCCGTGGGGAGGGGGGATTCAGGGGGGTGGGGCGATGAGCCTTCCCGATCCCATAGCCTCAAAACAAATCTGGATGAAGCAGTAGGGCACGTCAGTGCCCGTTCTTCTTTGTATGATACCTAATTTGGGAGTCCCCTCAGCCCCCAATGGGATAAGGCGTCGGGAAGGCCGAGCCCTGCGTTTTCAGACATGATTTGAGTCTCAGAGTCCTCTTCAGGGAGCAGATGGACTTCCCGAAATCAGTAACGGGAGCTGAAGCATCCGGTCTACAATCCGGCCGGCGCTTTGAACCTCCAGCCGTGCCATCGATGGCCATTCGTAGATCGCAATTCCCAATTGAGTGGCCTGGGCCAGTTCCTTCGCTGAGCCCTCCAGGATCCGACGATCCAGAATCTGTTCCCCGGGACGCCAGCAGTGAAACGGATAGCCATTATTCCGAGGGGATCCATCTCGCTGAGCACGCTTTTCCCCATTCGGATCCAGCGCCTGCACCGTGATCGAATAGCTGCCATGAGATCGTGAATCGGCTTCCCAAAGCAACCAGACCTCCAATCGATCCGGCGAAAGCCAGCGAACATAGTATCCTCGCAGGATCGCCACCTCTCCAAACCTCGCCTCGACGCGGTGCATCGGAGGCAGATGGAGGGCTTCTGGGATAGGATGAACTTCGAACACATCATAGGGATCCATATAGGCGATATAGTCGAAATGTAGATCCCGTGAGACCTCACACAAACCCTTATCGTAGAAATTCTTAAGTTGAGAGCGATCCACGAGCACATAGCGCACCCCTTGCTGGCTGAGCCGCACGATCTCGGCCAGAGCTTCGGGCTGTGGGAAGGCGCGAAGACGTTCCCGGACCTCTCGGATGTCCGAGGGGATATGGCCGCTATAGGCGATGACCAGCGGTTTGCGATGAACCAGCGCGCCATACATCCGCATGGTTTCATCGGCATCCAGCGGCAGGAATACCGGTAATTCCAGCACGGCGAACTCGCCGGGCTGATGGGCCAGCCAGCGGTAAACCTCCGGGAGATCTGCCGGTCGGGGAAGCGGCGCGATGGGGATCGGGACGGCCCATCCTTCCAGGATCCCGATTCCCATCCATAGGAGTCCAAGCCTCCACCGGCGACCCTCCAGGGCGCGATTCAGGCCGAGGCTGGCTAAGGAGGAGAGACCAATCAGTGTGAGGATGAACCAGCGAGCCGTGGCTCGAATGAGGGTGACTCCCGGGATCAGCGCGGCAGCCAGCGCATAAGGCCCAGGGATCTGTATGTTGCCGAGGTTCCAGGAAGGCCCGAGAGCCATCACCGCGCCGATCCCAATCAGGATAAGCGAGGTCCACCGTAGAAATGAAGCGCGGGATGCTCGAAGCCCCAGGATCGCGGCCGACAGGATCCCCAGGCCGATGTAGAGCCGGACCTCATGGGTGGTATGGCCCGGGATTCGGAAGGGAGCGGTGAGGGGTCCAAGGATCTTCAGCTCAGGGGATGCGGCGAGCCCATCCACCAACCATGCCGAGAATTCATGGGTCAACCTGAGGTTTCGAGTCTGAGCCAGCTCGGGAGCAATCCGGAGATAGGCCAGTGCGAACGGAGCGATCCCCAGGCTGCAGGCAAGGGCTACACCGCCCAGGCCGAGCCATGCCCGGGAAGCGATGCGACCCTCCCATGCCATCCGCAATCCCAGCAAGCCCAGGGCGATCGCCCCAAAAACCGCCAGATGCCAGGTCGAGAGCGCCATCAGCAGGATGGCCAGGATGAGCTCGCCCGCTCGTCGCCCTGTCGGATGGCGAGTATAGCGGATCCATGCAGCCATGGCGAAGGGGATCCAGCCGATATACAGCAGCTGCATATGCGGGAGATGGGCGAAGCGATAAGGAAGAGCTGCGAAGAGAAGTCCCGCGATAAACGCTGCGCGGGACTGGCATCCCGCGGCTTTCCCCAGGCGATACATGCCCATCCCGGCGATCCAAAAAGATAGAAGAAAAGCGATGTTATATCCCAGGGCTGGGATCCCGGTCGCCAGGATGAAGGGAAACGCGAAGGGCAGGATGCCCAGGAGAGGTTCGGAATAGGCAAGCGTTCCCCGGTGAGGGTAGAAGATCGGCGCATCGAACAGCGCTCCGGGCCGCTCCGTCAGGGCGCGAGTTTCCCAGGCCAAAATCCACGTGTTCAGCAGTGGATCCCCCCGGTCTTTGGGTAGTTCATCGGCCATTCGGAAAACCAGGGGAATAGTTATCCAGATGGCCCAGAGCAGATAGGCGATCGCGATTCCGAAGTCCCGTGCCAGTGCGTGGTTGGGCTTCCTCATCGCACGAGGATCTCCTGTGGGAGGATCGCAAAGGGCTCCCCGGAGGAGAGCCGGAGGTGCTCCATGGAGGGCCATGCATACCATCCAACCCGGAGCCGGTAACGCCCGGGCTCGCGAATTCCCTCCAGGGTCACCGGCACAGCCATGATCTCACCTACCGGCCAGCGATCCGTCCCTTTGATTCCCTCAAAGGGCGGGCCATCCCGTTGCCCGCGAAGCTCTCCCTGGGCATTTAAACGATGCACAAATAACACATACGATTCCGACACTGGAGAAAGAGCCCGCCAGTAAAACCAGAGGGTCCATGGCGCGTCCTGTGGCACGAAGGCTGGCAGCTCCACCCCGACCAGCTCCAGAACTCCTCCGAAGCGGATGGGCTGCGCAAGACGGGCGGTGGCCGGCATGCGGCGATTAACAAGCAGGGTGAGGGGAAGAAAGTAACCGTTCTCCCCATCCGCGGTGGAAAGGGTAGCCTGCGGCTTCCCCAGTTCGTAAAGCCCCACCTTGATTCGGTAAGGGCCCGAGGGAAGATCGGCCGGTAGGGACAAGACATGAACATCCCGGATATAGCGTTCTTCCCGCCACGGCGGCGCCGTGGTAGGCATCTCTCCCGGATGCATATGATCGTTTTGGAAGCGTAGATGATTCGGCGGCAGTGCCTCCAAGCCGTGGACATAAACACTGTATAGAGTCCTCATTTCCTGGAGGCCCCGCCACCAAAGGATCAAAGTGATGGTCTCCCCGGGATAGGCCAACTCCGTCGATGGGAAGAGTGTGTAGCCTAACAGGCGGATCCGTCCGCCGAAGTCCACATCGGCCCGCATCGCCATCCCGGATGGCGCGTTGGGATCCGAGCGAGGGCGAAACCAGGTGGTATGAGGATCCACGTACAGGAATTTCAGGCCCAGGATCAGCGCCCAGAAAATGCTCAAACCGATTCGCTCTTCCCATGACAATGGGGAAGTGAGCTTAAAGGTCAGCGCAGGTTTTGCCCTTTGAAGCCGATCCTGCGCCTGGCGCAAGAGCCACCGAGTCCAGCCCGCCAGCCAGAGCCCGAGAGAGAATACCTCCAGCAACCGCCAATCCCAACGACTATCGAAATGCAGGCGAACCTCATGCGCTCCCTGGGGGATCCGCGCGTGGAGCAAGCCGAGCTCCCCCTCCGCCCATGCGCGAACCGGATGTCCGTCCACCCACACCTGCCATCCAGGGAACGCGAACACCCAGAATCGAAGCGTGGCCTCCATCGGGAGGCAAACCTGAAAACGCTGATCCAGCGGGCGCTGGGAAAGCAAGATGGCCTCCGCCCCTGGAGGAAGGGAGGCAAAGTCCAGGCGGATGGGCTCCTCTCCCTGAAAGTAGGCTTCCTCCGGAGGCAGGGTAGGGATCTTTAGAGCAGTCACCGTGCGAGGCAATAGCTCGCCCACGCTGGTGAGGCCGGTCAGACCCGCTGACCGGTCGAAGCGCTGGAGGTCTGCCAGGGTGGCTTGATGGAGCACGGTGAACCGGCCGAAAGGATAGAGAAGCGGCATAACGCCTAATGCCAGGGCGATCCATGCCATAGCCGCCCCGAATGCCCGCCATCCGGGCCGTCGGAGGCTATCTACGCCCAGGCCGATCAGAGCAGCGATCGGGATCGCGGCGATCCCCAGCCATCGCCATGGGAACTCGGAGTAAGCCAGCAATGGCAGATGTTCCCAGAGGGGTCGGGAAGGGGCCAGCATCAGCCCGATCATCCCGCAACCCCCCAGCCCGGCCCCGATGGCGAGGACTCGTTGACGGCGGTTCCACCGACCCCAACTCAGGAAAGCCGCCGCCGCCAGCATCACCTGATGGGCCCCCAGGGTCAGTACCTCCCGGGGGTTGCCCATGCTCTGATCCTGCACCGGCACAAAGGATAGCAAACGATCAAGGCTCAAAAAGTGCTTGCGGAAATCGAAATGGCCTTGCAACAGGCGGTCCAGGTGCACCAGGGGGCGATCAACCAGGGCAGGGACCACAAAGAAAGCCGCCAGTCCGATCCCAACACCCAGGGCCCATAATGCCCCCCACAGACGACGATAAGGGGGGCGCTCAGCGATCCAGACCAGCAGGCTGTATCCGAGAAGCGTGAGGGTGCCTAACATGGCAGTGATATTATGGCTTAGCAACAGAAGCCCATACACGACCCCAGCGGTCCACCGACGAGCCCAGCCTCCTTCCTGCAAATACGCATGAAGCCGCTCCATCATCCAGGGAAGCAGACACAACCCCAAGTATTGAGGGAAATCCCCCTGCCAGTAGAGCTCACGGATTCGGAACGGAGCATAGATATAAGCCAACCCGGCGGCCATCGCGCCCAACTCGCTGATCCCCCACCGGCGCGCCAGCCGATAAACCCCCGCTCCACCGAAACCGATCAAAAGAGCCAGAACTGCCTTCACGCTGCTTTCCAGATCTAACCCCAGTTGCATTCCCAGCGCGCCGAACCAGGGGAACAGAGGGCCGAGAAAGTGAAAGAGAGGATAGCCCAAGCCGAAGACCAGGTCGGGCGCCCAGCGGGGATAGAAGACGCCTGCCCGCCACATGCGGTCCATCTCCAGCACCCGGTAGACATGCAGGACCCCATCATGGGAAGGGGGAAAGCCCGACCACAGCAGCGGTACACCGGCGAGGGCCGATCCCATCAGGAGTAACCAGAAGCCCCATTCCCGTTTCATCGGATCCATTCCCTTCCACCGAAGTGAGCTTACGATTTTCCTCTTTTCGTCGCTTCGCAGGGCAGGCAGGGCTACAGAAAACCGTGGGTATTGAACCCGCCCGCGGAGGTCTCGACATCCAACATCCGGGCTCCGATACCGGCCCTTCGGGCTTATCGGCGCCTCCCAGCCGGACGGATTTTCCGCCCCGAAGGGGGCTTTTACAAATAGGAGTTACGCAGTTGAAAGCTCTAAAGGTGGGACGGAAGGGCCCCACCCCAAATCCTTTTGGGGGCGGAGCGGGGCGCCGAAGGCGCCCCGCTCCGCCCCCAAAAGCCCAAAGGGGAATCCACATCCTTACTGCCAAAAAAATAAGAACGCCGGTCAATAGC
>JAUQQB010000218.1 GCA_030550075.1 Chloroflexota bacterium
GCCGCCTCGATCTCCTCTGGTGTCCGGCGGGACACCTTTCCTTTCCCCCCAGCCACAAAGAGGCCCAGGTCCCGGCCTGCGTCCCTCAAGGCCTCCTTGAGGGCCCCACAGACCACGGTGGTCACCCCGCTGGAATGCCAGTCGTAGCCTAGGATGCACCCGAAAGCCTGGAACCAGTAGGGATCGCTCAGGCGACGGAGCACCTCCGCCGTCCCGAACTCATCCACCAGGGCGGTCACGATCTCGCGGGCCAGGGCCGTCATCCGCGTGAACAACCAGCGCGGGGCCCGGCCAGTATGCAAAGGCAGATCCGCAAAACCTGTACGGGGCATCCGATCCGCTCCCCTATCTCTCAGGTAAGGAAGCCTGGATGGTCATCCTCTGATGAATGAGCTGGTGAATCCTAAACGGAATTCTACACAGGCTGATCCGAAGATGCGAACACACCCCGCAAATTTGACATCTCAAAAACGAGCTTTATTTCCCCTCCCCACGGCCCTTTGGGCCGTGGGGAGGGAGAAGGAGGGAGGGGCTGTCTTTTCCACCTTGGCTGGAACCTGAATGAGCACCACTGGTTATTATTGGTAGGACTTACGCAGTTAACCTCCGTCCGGAAAGTTTATTTTTAGGTCTGGGATGGGCGCCTTCGGCGCCCGTCCCAGACCTAAAACCCGCTGGAGGAGGTCAACTGCGTAGCTCCTCATTGAAAAGCCACAAAGCATCCTTCAAATGTTTTGCGAAACGCATCCAGGTTTGTTACAATAGAAAACCTGGAAGTCAGTTTCCGAAATCCCAGGATCCCTGCAAGGAGGAAGGCGCAGTGAGCCTTTCGAAGGAAGAGAAACAGCAGTTGATCGAGATGTTCCGGCGCCACGAGACCGATACGGGCTCGCCGGAGGTGCAGATTGCGATTTTAACCGAACGGATCAATCGCCTGACCGAGCACCTCAAACAGCATAAACATGATGAGCACTCCCGGGTAGGGCTGCTCAAGCTGGTCGGCAAACGCCGGCGACAGCTGGAATACCTCGCCCGGGTGGATCCTCAGCGTTATCGCATGGTACTGGAACGGCTGGGGCTGCGCAAGTGAAGGAAGAGGGCGTGGGAAACATCCGGGGAGCGGAGCGCGTGGCTTTGCCGCCCAATCCGCTCCCCTAAATCCCTCCAGTCTGGTTTCGTGAAAGAAGATGGAATCGCCCGGCCCTGGATCTCCTCCCTGCGCTCTTCAAAATGTGGGGAGAGGAGATCCCGGGGGTGAGGTTGATCCATTGCCAAACTGCTCGAGTTGGGCAGCTGACTTTCTCTCCCTAACCCTCATCCTCCCCCTTACGGCCTTTTGGGCTGCGAGGAGGGGGGATGAAGGGAGAGGAGAGGCCTTTCCGCTCTCTTCCGCAAGATCAGTCGTGTAAGTTTTATACAGAACATCCTCGTCAGAGGGAGTGAGACAAAACGTGAGGCGAGACAAGCATGTCTTCAAAACCGTTGTTGGCGACAAGGAGATCATCATTGAAACCGGTTATTTTGCCTGGCAAGCCAATGGGGCCGTGATCGTCCGGGTCGGCGATACGATGATCCTGGCCACGGCCACGATGGCGAAGGAACCCCGGGAGGGCATCGATTTCTTCCCTCTCAGTGTGGATTTCGAGGAGCGGCTCTACGCCGCCGGCCGGATCCCCGGTAGCTTCCAGCGTCGGGAAGGCAAGCCCTCCGAGAACGCCATCCTCACCGCCCGCCTGGTCGATCGACCCCTCCGCCCGCTGTTCCCGAAGGATCTCCGCAACGATGTCCAGATCATCCTGACCAGCCTCTCTGCGGATCCGGAATATCACCTGGACATCCCCTCCATCATCGCTGCTTCGGCGGCGCTGACCATCTCGGATATCCCCTGGTTCGGGCCCGTCGGCGCGGTCCGGGTGGGATATATCGACGGACAGCTGGTGATCAACCCGACCGTCAGCCAGATGGAGCGCAGCCAGCTGGACCTGCGCCTCGCGGGGACGGCGGATGCGGTGATCATGGTGGAGGCGGGAGCGAACGAGATCCCGGAGGACCTGATGGTGGAGGCAATCCGGCTGGGCCATGAGGCGATGCAGCCGCTGATCGCCCTCCAGGAGGAGATGCGAGCGGCGATCGGAAAGCCGAAGGCTCCCTACCGCTCCTTCGCGATCTCCGAGGAAGTTCGCCGGGCAGTACGCGCTCGCCTCAACCACCAGATTGCGGAGATTTTGGACACTTACTTCGATAAGGATAAGCGGAACGAAGCGCTGGACGAGCTGGAGGAGGAGGTCCTCCAGACCCTTTCTGAATACGAGCAGGCCCAGGTGAAGGAAAGCTTCCATGAGGCGCTGCGGGAGGAGGTCCGCCGCCGGATCCTGGAGGAGGGCCGTCGGCCGGATGGGCGAGGGCCAAAAGATATCCGGCCCATCTGGTGTGAGGTGGATGTGGCGCCTCGGGCCCATGGCTCTGCCATCTTCACCCGCGGCGATACACAGGTCCTTTCCGTGGCAACCCTGGCCACCCTGGCGGAGCAACAGGAGCTGGATACCCTTGCTCCGGAGGAGACCAAGCGCTATATCCATCATTACAATTTCCCACCCTTCTCCACCGGTGAGGTTCGGGTGCTCCGGGGCGCCTCCCGTCGGGAGATCGGCCACGGAGCCCTGGCGGAACGGGCGCTGCTCCCGGTGATCCCGCCCGAGGAGGAATTCCCCTACACCATCCGGGTGGTGAGCGAGGTCCTCTCCTCTAACGGCTCCACTTCGATGGCCAGCGTGTGCGGCTCCACCCTGGCCCTGATGGACGCCGGTGTGCCGATCCGCAAGCCGGTGTCCGGCGTGGCTATGGGCCTGGTGACGGCCGATGAGACCTGGCGGAAATACGTGATCCTCACCGACATCCAGGGGATGGAGGATCACCTGGGCGATATGGACTTCAAGGTGGCCGGCACGGCCGATGGGATCACCGCCCTGCAGATGGACGTGAAGATCCGGGGATTGCCCTATCACGTGCTGGCTGAGGCGCTGCACCAGGCCCGAGAGGCTCGCCTCTACATTCTCGAGAAGATGCTGGAGGTCCTGCCCGCGCCGCGGCCGGAGCTCAAGCCGCACGCCCCGCGGATCTTCACGGTGCAAATCCCGACCGAGAAGATCGGCGCCCTCATTGGCCCCGGCGGGAAGACGATCCGCAAGATCCAGGAGGAAACGAACACTCAGATCGATATCGAGGAAGACGGGACCGTCCGTATCGCAGCCACCAGCCTGGCGAACGCCGAGAGCGCCCGTCTCAAGATCGAGGCCTATGCCGAGGAGCCTCAGGTGGGCAAGATCTATCTGGGAAAGGTCATCCGGATCACCGACTTCGGAGCTTTTGTGGAGATCCTGCCTGGGGCCGTGGGGATGGTCCATATCTCCCAGATTGCAGATCAGAAAGTCAACCGCGTTGAGGATGTCGTGCGGGTAGGTGATGAGATCCTGGTGATGGTCACACACATCGACGAGGATGGAAAGATCCGCCTTTCCCGCCAGGCGGTCCTGGAGGGGCTTTCGGTAGAGGAAGCCCAACAGCGGGATCGCCTGCTTTCGGGGAAGGCGGCGCCCAAGGGCAAAGACAAGCCGGGCGAGGAACGCCCACTGGCCGGCCGGGTGAAGATCGTGAAGCGCACATCCGGCGGGCATTAAATTCGCCGGATCCGGAATGTTTCCCACCCGTGTGGTGGGTAGGACAACTGCGAGCAGTTGTCCTACCCACCCTCACAACGGGCGCACCTCCGTTTGAGCCCACTCCTCAAACAGCGTTACCAGGGCCGAGTGATCCAGCTCTCCATGCCCCCGGGTGACCAGCACTCCGAACCACTCGTGAACCAGGGCCGTGAGCGGGAGGCTGGCCCCGACGGCACGGCCCAACCCCAGGGCGATGCGAAGGTCCTTGTGGTGCAAACGGATCCGGAACCCGGGACGGAAGTTCCGCTCCAGGATCCGCTGGCCGTGAACTTCCAGGACCCGGCTGCTGGCGAAGCCCCCTAATAGCGCGGCCCGCACCTTCGCCGGATCTACCCCCGCTTTGGCCGCCAGGGTGAGCGCCTCGCTGACGGCCGCGATGGTGAGGGCCACCACGACCTGGTTGGCCGCCTTGGTGACCTGGCCAGCTCCCGGACCGCCCATGTAGACGATGTTCCGGCCCATCGCCTGGAAGATGGGGAGACAGCGCTCGAAGGCCATTGCGTCTCCTCCGACCATGATGGAAAGCGTCCCCTGGATCGCGCCGATCTCCCCGCCCGAGACCGGAGCGTCCAGCATGATGATTCCCCGCTCCGCTGCCTGGGCGGCGAGACGCCGTGCAGCCATGGGATCGATGGTGCTCATATCGATCACGATCAACCCCGGCCGTCCACCCGCGAAGACCCCATCGGGGCCGGCCAGCACCTGCTCCACATCGGGCGTATCGGGGAGCATGGTGATCACCACATCGCTGCGCTGCGCAACCTCCCTCGGGGAACCTGCCATCTCCGCCCCTTCCGCGGCCAGCTCCTCCATGGGCGGGCGGCTGCGGTTATAAACCACAAGCGGGTACCCCGCCTTCATCAGGTTGCGGGCCATGGGTTTCCCCATCACCCCCAGGCCGATGAAACCGATGCGTTCCATAATGAACCCCCTTGACTTCTTTGAGCAGGAAGGGAAGTGATCCTATACTTTACATTAAAGCAAAGAGCGAGGATCTCATGCGACGAGCTCAGGACTGGTTGCGACAGGCTCACGCAGAGCGGCGAGCGGCCCAGGATCTTTTCCGAACCGGCCCACCGGGCATGGTGTTGCTTTACCTCCCAGCAGGCAGCCGAGAAAGCTTTAAAGGCCCTGGGGGAGCATTTCCGTCATCCTCTGTTTGGCCATAATTTGAACGTGCTGCTGAACGCGCTCGCGACCTATATAGAAATTCCGCCCGGCGTTCGAGAGGCATGCGCACGGCTAAACCGCTTTTATATTCCCACACGCTATCCGAACGCTTTTGATCAGGGAGCGCCTGTGGATCAGTTCTTTGAATCAGACGCCCGGCAGGCTCTCCAGGACGCTGAGGAGGTGATCCGATTTGTCGAAGCTGCAATGGGAGCCCCCAGGCCGTGAGCCGTTTGAACGGACTGTCGAGCGACTCCTTGCTGAACGAGGAGAAGAGATCGAATTCCTCGTCCTCTTTGGCTCCATGGCCCGAGGAGATTGGTCATGGGGAAGCGATTATGATCTCCTGCTGGGCCTGCGGAAGGATGATGGAATGCGATTCATCGATCGCCTCCTGAAGTTCGCCCCATGGATCGAAGGGAACATCGATCTGTTTCCCTACAGCCGCTCGGAGTGGGAACGGATGTTCGCC
>JAUQQB010000219.1 GCA_030550075.1 Chloroflexota bacterium
GAGGCCCTCCAGTTCGAGCGGGCCGCGCAGCTGCGGGACCGCCTGCGGGCGATCCGGCAGGTGATGGAGCGCCAGAAGGTCGTCTCCACCGTGGCCGCCGACCGGGATGTGATCGCCATCGCCCGCGCGGACGGGGAGGCGTGCGTGGAGGTCTTCTTCATCCGTCAGGGCCGGCTGATCGGGCGGGAGTATTTCGTCCTGGAGGGCCTGGAGGAGGCGGATCTCCAGGAAGCCCTGGCCGGGTTCCTGAAGCAGTTCTATCAGGCCGCGGCCGAGGTCCCCCCCGAGATCGTGCTGCCGGAGCATATCGAGGAGGCGGCCATCATTGAGCAGTGGCTCCGCCAGCGGCGGGGCGACGCCGTGACGCTGATGGTGCCCCGGGAGGGAGAGGCGGCGGAGCTGGTGCGGCTGGCCACCGAGAACGCGGTGGAGACCCTGAACGCCTTGCGGGCCCGGTGGCTGGCGGACCGCCATCGCCAGGAGGGGGCCCTGCAGGAGCTGGCGGAGGCCCTGGGCCTCCCGGCGCCCCCGGTCCGGATTGAGGGCTTCGACATCTCCAACACCCAGGGGACGGCCGTGGTGGGCAGCATGGTGGTCTTCGTTCACGGCGTCCCCCTGAAAGCCCATTACCGCCGCTTTGTAGTGCGCACCGTGCAGGGACGGCCAGATGATTACGCGAGCATGCGGGAGGTATTAACGCGGCGCTTCCGCCGCTGGCAGGAAGCAACCTCCTCGCAACGGCTTCCCGGTCAGAAACCCGATGAAAGCTTTGCGGTGCTCCCCGATCTCCTGCTGGTGGATGGTGGAAAAGGCCAGTTAGGGGTCGCCTTAGAGGTCCTGGAAGCCTTCGGGCTGCGGGAGCGGGTCCCGGTCGCGGCCCTGGCCAAGGAGCGGGAGGAGCTTTTCCTGCCCGGCCGCTCCGAGGGGTTGCTCCTGCAACGCCACGCGCCCGCCCTCTTTCTGATCCAGCGCATCCGGGATGAAGCCCATCGCTTCGCCCTGAGCCATCATCGGGCCCGCCGGGAGCGCCTCTCCCTGGCCTCGCTCCTGGAGGAGATCCCGGGCATCGGGCCGAAGCGCCGCCGGGCACTGATGGAACGCTTCGGCTCCCTGGAGGCGATCCGTCAGGCTTCCGTGGAGGAGCTTGTGGAAGTCGGGCTCCCCCGTGGGGTCGCCGAGCGATTGAAGGCCGCGCTGGGATGAAGAGTCCTACCTGTCTGATCCTCTCCCCACGCCCCTCCGTGGCGAGAGAAGAGATTGGACAAGATGGGCAAACTCCAACCCCAAGTCAGCATCACCCTAATCGCAGCAGAGCAGCCATACCTTATAATGACAGATAGGGGAAATCTATCTCCCAGCAAATCCTTGATCGACAGAAGATAGCCAATTATAATTGGAGCCTGGAATATCGCTCGGAAAGCGGCGAGGATCTTGACATGCATTAGCCAGCAGGAGCAGGTCTGGCGACGATGAAACAGCTTCCACTACTTGGATCACAGATGTCAGAAACCCTATCCCTGGGCCAGGAAGCCCGGCGGCTGGAAGAGAAGTATGCCCCTCGGATGCGCGAGGAGCTGCGGCTGGGACGTCTGGTCTCCTACGTAGGCAACCGGGATGTGCCTCTCCTGCGCCTGTATCGCTACAAAGAGGCCTTCGCCTTTCAACTTGTAGAAGAATTTCTGGACCGCTTCGATGCAAAACCGGAGGATTACGTCTTCGATCCGTTCTGCGGAATGGGCACTACCCTTCTCGCCGCTTCCCAAAGGGGGATCCCGGCGATTGGAGTGGATCGCTTGCCATTGGCTGCTTTTATCGCCCGCACCCTTCCCCTGTTTTTCGAGATTCCTCCAGGCCAGCTGAAAACGATCTTCGCCCAGCTCCTGTCGCTCGTGCCTCAAACCCCGCCAGCCAGCGTTGCCATGGATG
Source organism: Chloroflexota bacterium (assembly GCA_030550075.1). Classification (GTDB taxonomy): domain Bacteria; phylum Chloroflexota; class Anaerolineae; order Thermoflexales; family Thermoflexaceae; genus Thermoflexus. The sequence continues at coordinate 1,927 of JAUQQB010000219.1, forward strand.
TGGCCATCATGCGGGTCGCATTTCCAGAGGAAATCCTGGATCGTTTGCGGCGCTGGAAAGCGGCGATCGACACGCTGGACTCCCCTCAGCGGGAGGTCTTTCAGTTGCTCTTTTTCTCCATCCTGGAGCCATGCAGCCACACTTCCAAAGACGGGCAATTCCTGCGCATGCGACGTGCCAGGAAGACGGCCCGGCCGGAGGAGGTGCTGGCCCGCCAGGTTCTGGAAGCGGAGAAGGATCTATTGCACATTCGCGCCCTGGGATGGAAGGCCCCTTCTCCAGGATCATGGACCGTCATTCTCGGAGACACCCGGGATCTAAGCTCCGTGCCCTTCCTGCGCCCCCCGACCATCGTCATCACCTCTCCGCCCTATGCAAACCGATATGACTATACCCGCATTTATTCGCTGGAGCTGTGCTTCCATTTTGTCCGAAACTTTGATGAGCTAAGGGCCCTGCGTCATAGCCTGCTCCGCTCCCACATAGAAGCCAGGCTTGGACCATCTGAAGCGCCACCCCATCCCGCTGTTCAGGAAATCGTGGAGATTTTGAGGAAGAGGCGGGATCAGCTTAACAACCCTAAAATCCCGGACATGCTGACCAGTTATTTTGTGGACATGCGGCAGGCCATTCGTGAATGGCAACGCGTGCTGGCACCGGGAGCCCGGATTGCCCTTGTGGTGGATGATGTGCGCTTCGAGGGATACATGCTTCCTGTGGATCTGATCCTTTCCGAAATGGCGGACGCGGAGGGATTCCAGACCACAGAAATTATCATCGCCCGCTACAAGGGAAACAGTTCCCAGCAGATGGGCCGATTCGGACGCGTACCGGTTCGGGAGAGCGTGGTGGTTTGGAGGAAACCGACATGACCTCTGAGCAAGAGTCCTGGTTTCTGGACCAGCTGACCAAGAGCGCTTTCTTCCATCAGAAGTTGCATGAGTGGCAACTGCTGGAAATCGCCGATGCAATTGATCGGTTCCCGGGGGAGGATCTTCTCTGGAACCTCAAAGCGCTGGGCATTTCAAGGGTGGCCTGGAAACGAATCATCCACCGTGGGATAAAACCAGTTGCAGTCTTTGCCCATCCTGAGATCCTGATGCGTGTCCCCGGATCCACTGCATATTACCGAATGCTCTCCATGGTATCTCAAAAATCGATGGCCCAGGTGGGGTTTCCTATAGAACGATACGAGAGCGGATCGCTTGTTCCCGGCGAGTCGGTTGCAAGAGGGATCGCTCGCCATTTAAACCGGATCATCAGCAAGTTAATTGAAATGGATGAGAGGGTCAACGCCCGGGAATTTGACCTCTGGCGCGGAATGGCTGCTGGCACACAGGCCCAGGGGGCATGGCAGAACGTCAAGGGCGCAAAGTCAGAAGAACAGGTAAAAGGATTGATACGGGAGCAGCTCAGGAGGCGGGGCCGAGTAAAAGTGAGGAGCAAGGATAGGATTTCCCTCTCTGATGGACGCACTGTCGTCTTCGGCGATGAGCCCGACGTCGCTGTCTATAAAGGGAAAGAAATACAAGCAGCGGTGGAAGTTAAAGGCGGTATAGATCCTGCTGGAGTCCTCGAACGACTGGGTGCAGCCCTGAAAAGCCTCAGACGGGTCAGGGAAGAAAACCCTGCCGCTATCACAATTCTGATTATTCCTCGCCCCTCTCTCACAAAACGGGCGATGGCAGATCTAAAGTTAAACCGTCACGTGATCACTCATTGGTTCACTTTGGAGGACTTCCTGAACAACGAGAGGGTCCGCGCGGAAGTCTTCGAACTGCTTGGCTTCTGACCTTCGATTGCTCCGAGCGCACGCAAACTCTTTTTGGGAATCGCATGCGATTCTCCATCCCCCAATATCCTTGGCGGAAGGGAAGATAGAGGTGCAACCGTCACCGTGGCCTTACATTTGGGGAGCGCGAGACGGGCTGTCTAACAAGGTGGAGTGCTGGAAAGTGGAATCAGGAACTTTAATGAAGCGATGCGTCCTCTTAAATTCCCGGAAACCCTGGCGATCTACGTTCATATCCCCTTCTGCCGCTGGCGCTGCAGCTATTGCGATTTCAACATCTACGCCGGCATGCAGCGCTGGTTCGCCCCCTATATCGAGGCCCTGGGGAAGGAGATCCGCTGCTTCGGCGAGCAGGCCGGGCAGCCCCTCGCGCGCACGATCTATATCGGCGGAGGGACCCCCTCGCTGTTGCCCCTGCCGTTGCTCACACGCCTGTTCGAAGCCCTCCATGCGGCGTTCCGCATCCCCCCGGAGATCGAGATCACGATGGAGGCCAACCCCAGTGGCCTCTCGGTGGCTTACCTGGAAGGCGTGCGACAGTTAGGGGTGAACCGGATCAGCTTTGGGGTGCAGAGCGCCCATCCTGAGGAGCTGCGCCTGTTGCGGCGGGATCATACGTTCGAGGACGCATGCGCTCACGTGGCGATGGCCCGGGCCGCCGGGTTCACGAACCTGAACGTGGATCTGATCTACGGGCTCCCGGGCCAGTCCCTCCTCCGCTGGCAGGAAACGCTGGAGGCCGTTCTGGCGTTGCGCCCCGAACACCTCTCCGCCTACGCCCTGATCGTGGAGGAGCGCACCACCCTCCAGCGCTGGATCCGGGAAGGACGGATCCCGGCGCCGGATCCGGATCTCACCGCAGAGATGTATGAGTGGGCCCAGGATCGCCTGACGGAGGCCGGCTACCGGCACTACGAGATCTCCAACTGGGCCCGGCCGGGCTATGAGAGCCGGCATAACATCGTCTACTGGCGCTACGAACCCTACATCGGCTTCGGCGCCGGCGCCCATAGTTTCATCGATGGCCGTCGATGGGTGAACGCCCTCCACCCGAAGGATTACATCCGCCGGATCGAGCAGGGGGAAAGCCCGATCGCGGAGGAGGAGGCCCTCGATCCGCGCACCCAGATGGCCGAGATGATCATCCTGGGCCTCCGCCTGGTGGAGGAAGGCATCGAGGACGCTCGTTTCCGCGCCCGTTTCGGCCAGGGAATCCTGGAGGTCTACGGATCTGTCGTGAAGAAACTGGAGGAACTGGGGCTGGTCCGGTGGGATGGCGCCCGGCTGCGGCTGACCCGGCGAGGGTTGCTGCTGGGGAACGAAGTGTTCTGGCGCTTCCTGTAAAGTGGTCGTGCCATCGCGCGAGCGGCCTCGCGCCCCAGAAACTGTTTTAATCCCCTCCCCGGCTCGCGTTGACAGATCTGCCGGGTCGCGCTAAATTAAAAAAGAGAACAGGCCCCCATAGCTCAGGCTGGATAGAGCGTTGGCCTCCGGAGCCAAAGGTCGCGGGTTCGAGTCCCGCTGGGGGCTTGGCGAAGGGCGACCCTTCTTTGGAAGGGTCGCCCTTCGGTTTTATAGGGTAGAACTTACGCAGTTGACCTCTGGCCAAGGGGAGTTGAGGGGCCCCTC
>JAUQQB010000220.1 GCA_030550075.1 Chloroflexota bacterium
CGGTATTGACTTCCGCCACGTTTTGATGGATCGTGTTGTTGGCAAAGCGGGTCAATGCGCTGTCGTGGGCTTCCAGGACGATCTCTGTCTCATCGGCCGGGGAGAGCCTCAGGGCCTTCTCGAGGAGCTCACGGATATACGATTCGCCGAGCATTGCATGCTCCTTTGTTCGGAGGATAGATTGTAGGGGCAAGGCATGCCTTGCCCTTACATGGACATCATGGGCGAGGCATACCTCTCCCCTACGCCATCATGGGCGAGGCATGCCTCGCCCCTACCACGATCATTTCCGGCTGAACACCCGCACGTTCCGGAAGCGGGCGGGGGCGGCCCCGTGGCCGGTGTGTGCCAGCTGTGAAGGCTGTCCCTTGCCGCAGTTCGGCGTCCCCCAGATCACCCAGTGATCGGCGTTGCACACCGCATCACAGGAGCGCCAGAACTCCGGCGTGATCCCCGTGTAAATGGGGTTCTTTAACATGCGGGTCAATTTCCCGCCTTTGATCTCCCAGGCGATCTCGCAGCCGAACTGGAAATTCAACCGCTTATCGTCGATGCTCCAGGAGCGGTTGGTGTCCATGAAGATCCCTTCCTCGGTATCCGCGATCAGGTCCTCCAGACGCCACGTCCCGGGGAGCAGGTTCACATTCGTCATCCGGATCAGGGGGATCCGGTTCCATCCCGAGGCCCGCATGGTGCCGTTGGAAAGGCCGGTGACATAGGGGGAGGGGCCCAGAAGCCGGAGCAGCTGCCGGCCGGTCTCGCGGGATGTCATATAGCCGACAAAGATGCCCTCCTTTACGATATCCACGCGCTGGGCGGGCACCCCCTCATCATCCCATCCAAAGGTCCCCAGGCCGCCAGGCAACGTGGCGTCGGCGGTGATGTTCACCACCTCCGAGCCGTAACGAAAGGTTCCCAGTTTCTCCGGGGTCAGGAAGGAAGTCCCCGCATAGGCTGCCTCCGTCCCCAAAACGCGATCCAGCTCAATGGGGTGCCCACATGATTCGTGGATCTGAAGGGCCACCTGGGAGCCCCCCAGGATCACGGTGGTCACGGTGTCCGGGCAGGGGTCGGCGGTCAGCAAGGCGACTGCTTCCTCCGCAATGCGCGGCGCGTGCCCCGGCAGGTCCCATTCCTCAATGAACTCCCATCCCCGGGTCATCTGATGGCGGCCCACCGAATTGGGATAGGACCGACGCTGGACCTCATCACGCCCCACGGCCAGCGCTTCAATACCGCAGCCCGACTCGATGATTTCCTGCTCGATCCAGGAGCCCTCAGTGCTGGCGAAGATCTTGCGCTCACGGAGGAACACCATCTCCGCCTCCGTGGCGGCGATCCCCTTCGCCGCCCGCATCCCCGCATCGGCAGCCAGCAGGACCTCCAGCTTTTTCTCGAGGGGGACCGTAAAGGGATCGATCTGCACGGGGGTTCGATAGGTCCCCCGCTGGACTACCGGCGGGCCAATGTCCGCATCCTCTTTCTTGAAGAGGGCGCTGGCCTTCGCGATCTGAACCGCCCGCCCGGCGACCTGTTCCGCCTCCTCTAAAGTCAACCGGGCGCTGGAGGCGAACCCCCATGCGCCGTCCGCAATCACCCGAATTCCAAAGCCCATATCCTCAATCTGGCTGATGCCCTGGACCACGCCGTTGCGGACCAGCAAGGACTGTTCGATACGGTGAACCAGGCGGACGTCCGCATAGGATGCGCCCTTTAGCTGCGCAGCGTTTAGCGCTCGTTCCAGAATCTCCTTCACGTTCACCTCCTTCTATGCAAGGTTCATGCAGAGTTGCAGGTTGCCGAAGTGGTGCCACCCAGAGATTTTCTCCCCGCGGCTCCCTGGACCGCGGGGAAAGGAGAAGTTGAAATTTTGGGGGCGGGACTGCCTTCGGCAGTCCCCCTGCCCCAAAATCCCCGAAGGAGGAGGATGGTCCGTAGAGTCTTATCCCCGTCTTTCAGGCCATCCGGGCGATGGAATGCGTCTGTATTATAGGTCATGCCCTCCTTTCTCCAAATCCCACACGGATAAAACCGCTTCATCCCTTCGGTTTAGCACCCCTGCCCAGAATGTGAGCCCCATCGCCAGAGGGAGCAGCAGCCCAGCCACCTGCAATGGATAGGTAGGCTCCAGGGCGAAGAGGAATCCAGCCGCTGGGGCCGCCAGCGTTACCGCCAGACTACGAGCAGTATGAACCAGGGCCGAGGATGTGGCCCGGGTTCCCCGGGCAGATAGACGCAGGATACGAGCCGCCGCCAAGGAGTAGCCAGCGTAGATGCCTCCCAGAAGGATCATTGCGCCGATCACAACCGGGAGCTGACGGAGCCCAATCCGGAGGATCAGGAAAGCGATCCAGCCCAGCCCCCATGCGCTCAATAATCCCAGAGGCCGCGCTCGCCCTTCATCCCATCGGCCCAGCACGGGGCCGAGCAGGATAGTCCCGAGGGCCTGGAGCGAAGCGAAGAGGCCCAGGTGGGCCTTCGTCCATCCTCCGCTCTGCTGCAGAAAATTAGGCAGCAGCACCAGTCCGACCTGGCTGGTCGTGAACAGCGCCAGCAGAGCGAGGCCAAACGGCCAGGGGATCCCTCGCCAGAACTCCCTCGAGCTTTGATGGTCCAGAGGCGAGGGGGAAGGGTCTGCAGGAAGGAGTATGGCAGCGAGCGTTGAAAGGGAGAACAACCCTGCGCTCAAAAAGAGCACCCTTCGCAACCCCCATCCCTGAGCCAGCCATCCGCCCAGCGCGGGTGTCAAAACGCCACCCAGGGCGTAGCTGGCGCTCAGCAGCGGGAAGGCTCGTTCCAGTGGAATCGGGCCAGCCATGCGGGCCACGTAAGCGTGAATAATCGGAAGGCAATAGCCGGACACCAAATATAGCGTCAGGCCCGGGATAAAGGTTCGCCAGTCCGTCGCCACCGCCATTCCCAGAACCCCGATCAGCCCAGCGATCCATCCCCCGAGCATCAACGGCTTATGACGCAGGCGATCCGCCACCCAGCCCACTGGAAGGTAAATCGCAGTTAGGATCAGCTCTCCGATCCCAAGGGCAATCCCGATTTGTGGCGGCGTGGCCCCCAGTTCCTGCACATACACAGGAATTAAATAGAAAAAAAGCCCCTCCCCCAACGCCCAGAGGATTTCGGAGATTATTAACAACCGAATCATTCGCCAGGGTTGCGAGGGTGAAAGCTCCATCGGGGAGCTCCTTGTGCTGCGTAGCCCATGGGCCTCTATTTCTCTCGAATCGCAAGGGCCATCCGATAAATTGCCTGGCGCGGCCATCCGGAAATCCGCGCGAGCTCGCGGGCCGCTTGCGCCGGGGACATCCCCGCCGCGAGCAGCTCCTGAAGACGGTTCCGCACTTCCTCTTCCTCCCACTGTTCAGTTTCCTCTGGCATCCCGGCGATGACCAGCGTGAACTCTCCCCGGGGCTCCACCTGGGTGAAGTGCTCCAGGATCTCCCGCACCGTTCCTCGGCGGATTTCCTCGTGGATCTTGGTCAGCTCGCGGGCCACCGCCATGGGACGATCGCCCAGGACCTCCAGGATGTCCTGAAGGGACTTCCGCAAGCGATGAGGAGCCTCGAACGCCACCAGCGTCCACGGAAAAGAGGCGACCGTCGCAAGCAGTCGGCGTCGCTCTCCGGACCTACGAGGTAGAAAGCCGAGGAAAACGAAGCGATCCGTTGGGAGCCCCGAGGCCACCAGGGCGGTCACAGGAGCGGAAGGCCCGGGGATTGGGACCACCGGGAATCCTTGAGCCAGCGCGGCCCGGATCAGTGTGTAGCCCGGGTCCGAGAGCCCGGGCATCCCGGCCTCCGAAACCAGCGCCACATCGCCCCGGGTCAGGGCTTTCAGAATCTGGGGGATGCGAACCGGCTCGTTATGTTCAAAATAACTGATCATCGGGGTGTGGATCCCGTAATGCTCCAGCAGGATACGAGTCCGGCGTGTGTCCTCCGCAGCGATCAGGGCGCATTCCCGCAGCACACGCAGGGCTCGCAGGGTGATATCCTCCAGATTGCCAATCGGCGTGCCGACCACATACAGAGTTCCCATCCTCGCCTCCCAATCCCGCCAATCCAGACAAAAAGGGCATGCCGCGAAAGGCATGCCCTCAATTTCATCAGATCCCGTTTCAGATAGCAGTAGTGTTTTCGCTGTAGAGGATGAAGGGTTTTCCGTGCCTATGGGGCGCGCCCCACAGGCACGGAAAGGAGAGCTTTAACCTCCTTCTTTACCTAATCGGAACACCACCCGGGTCGCGAATCGTCAGGACGGCTCAACTTCGAGCTCTTGGACGGCGGGAGCGATCACCTCGCCCTGGCCGGATAATATCAATCCGACCTTAAACATCTGGGCCTCGCCGGTTACCGAGTGATCCGCTATGATCCCGAAGATCAGCGGAAGGACAGAGCCTTCAATTCCTGCCTGATTTAGAAGCCTCTGGACCCGCTGGGATTTCAGGAGCCCGATGAATTCTTCGACATCGCCCCGGCGCACCCGGGCCTTGGCGGAGGCCAGCAGCCAGCACGTCTGGCCCTGCGCCGTGATGAGGGGAGCGACACCGTCGATTTCGGTTTCCCCATCCAGGGGCAACGAGAAGATCGGCCCTTGAAGCTGGTGTCCTTTCTCCTCGATCCACTGGCGCAGCTCCCGCACCATCTGGCCCTCAGTGGTTACGCCGATGATGTTCCCAAAGCGATCCTGGGTTTTGCGCATTTGCCCGATATCTTGACGGATTTGATGGATGTCCTCTCGCACCGCCGCAAGTTCACGCTCCATTCGTTCCTGTCGCGCCTCGAGCTGATCCTGGCGGCGGATCAGTTGCTGAAGAAGCTCTCCCATCTGCCGCTGGGTCTCGACGACCTGAGCCATGGTCTCCTCCAGACGGCTGACCCGCTCTTCCATGTGCACCATGGCTTCTTCCAGGCGGCCGATGCGCTCGGTCTGCTGGGCCACGATTTCTTCGAGGCGGGCGGCGCGCTCGGCGAGCTGGGCCATGGCCTCTTCCAGGCGGCCGAGGCGCTCCTCGGTCCGGGCCTGGGCCTCGATCAAACGCGCGGTGGTCTCTTCTAAGCGGCCGAGACGCTCGGTCTGCTGGGCCACGATTTCCTCGAGGCGGGCGGCGCGCTCGGCGAGCTGGGCCATGGCCTCTTCCAGGCGGCCGAGGCGCTCCTCGGTCCGGGCCTGGGCCTCGATCAGACGCGCGGTGGTCTCTTCTAAGCGGCCGAGACGCTCGGTCTGCTGGGCCACGATTTCTTCGAGGCGGGCGGCGCGCTCGGCGAGCTGGGCCATGGCCTCTTCCAGGCGGCCGAGGCGCTCCTCGGTCCGGGCCTGGGCCTCGATCA
>JAUQQB010000221.1 GCA_030550075.1 Chloroflexota bacterium
CTACCGGCCTTCGAAGGAGTCCAACATGGATCGCCTGGGGCCGGAGGATTTCGCGCAGTTGCCCATGCTCGTGCCAAAGTAAAAATTCAGCCTGGCCCCGTCCGGTTCGAAGCTCCTTGAAGAAGGGAAAGGACCCTCCCTGATCCCTCCTTCTCCGCGGCCCTCTGGGCCGCGGAGAAGGAGTAGGACAACTGCTCGCCGTTGTCCTGCTTATGAGGCCTGGACGCTGAGGGCCTGTCGTTCCATCTCAGCCCGCTGGCGGCGCAGTTCCGCCAGGGTTTTTTCAGTCTGCTCCATCAACCCCAGTAGCTCCTGACTGGAGCGGTCGAAAGCTCGCCCCAGAACCCGCAGGAAGAGCAGCAGGATCCCCAGGCCTCGCTGGACGTCCGGATCCCCCATAGCCTTCAACAAGGAAACCGGCCCCACCCGAGGGAGCTCTTTCATTCGCTCCGGGGTGAGCTCCCGGTTCAGTTCCTCCACCAGCCGGCTCATCATCACCGTGATCAGGGTAGGCTCGAGCAATTCAACTACATGAAGGAGATAGGCCAGGTTCGCACCGATTTTCAGCAGGCGGGGATCCATCAAATAAGACAGCGAGTCGGGCAGAAGTTCGGTTACATCTTCCAGGAACGTCAACGTCCCGGTCTCGTTCATTCGAATCAGAAGCCGGAGCGCTCGCTCCAGGGCCTCCTGGGCTTTCGGGTCCTGAAGGGTGATTTCTTCCATGGATGGCCTCCCGATCGCGAAGTTAACTCAGGTAAGTCGCGAACCACATGGATTCGAACATCATCTTGACCAGGCGGATGGCCTTACTGCGGCCCAGCACCCCGCAGGAAGGCGGGCCGGCCAGGTCCAGGATGCGGGTGAAGTCACACATGGGCAACACGGCGTCATCCCCGAAGTCCATGATGCACATGGCCACCGGGGTGAAGCTTTCGCCGATGTAAGCGCCTTTGAGCTCGGCCAGGATCTGGTTGGCCACGAACTCCGCCTGGAAGTGGGCCACCACGCCGGCGGCGGGCAGGTTGATGGCGGGGTTCACCATATCCCCGATGGCAAAGACCTCCGGGTCCGCCATGCACCGGAAGGTTTTCGGATCCACCAGCGGGAAGCCGGCGGGGGTCAGCAGGCCCGGGCACATCCCGGCGGAGCTGGGGCGATGAGGTGGGACCATGATCAGCAGATCGAAGGGGATCTCCCGGCCGTCCGTCCCCATCAACACACGGCGCTGGGGATCAATCGCTTTGGCATTGAAATTCCCCTCGAAGCGAACGCCTTTGTTCGCGAGGATCTCCGAGATCACGCCGCTGATTGCCGGGCCCATTGCGGAGAGGGGTTGCGGATGAGGGTGGGCGAGGACGATCTCAGACTTCTCCCGCAGTCGCCGGGCTCGCAGGGCGAAATCCAGCTGTCCAGCGATCTCATAGGGGGCCGGAGGGCATCGATAGTAAGGCCCGGAGACCCCGATGACGATCCTCCCGCCCTGGAACCGCTGGATCGCCTCCCGCATCCGCAGCGCCCCGTCGATGGTCCACGGGTGATAAGCCATCTCGAACCCCGGCATCAGGTCCGGCTTGACCTCTGCTCCGAGGGAAACCACCATCAGATCGTAAGAGAGATCCTCGCCGTTCACCCGCACACGCTTTTCAGGGATGCGGATCTCCTGGACTTCCCCCTGGATGACGCGCACACCTTTCCGTTCCAGGTTCTTCAGCGGACGCCTCACCTGTTCAGGCTCCTTAAAGCCCAGGGCGACCCAGGGAAAGGAGGGCATGAAGTAGTGATAGGGACTTCGGTCTATGAGGAGGATCTCGTGGTCGGTTCCGCGCAGGCCGCGGGCGAGCTTATTAGCCACCACAAGCCCTCCGCTGCCGCCTCCCAGGATTAAAATCCTCGCCATCTCAGGCCTCCCCGATAGAAAGGGTTCGTATCCGTGTATCCATTTCATTAGATGCGAAAGCATAGCGGGGGTAACGTGGCTTTCAGAACAGGCTGATGGCTTCTCATCGCGCCTTGTGCTACAAGGGGGAGGATCTGTGAGGCTGGGCTTTGGGCCAGGTGGACTGCAGGGGGGAGAGTTACGCGGTTGGACTTCTCCACGGGTTGTTGAGACTGGATCAGGCGCCCTCAGCGCCCGACCCCGCCTTCTACAGCCCAGGGGGCCGTGGGGAGAGTCTCACGCCTCCTCGATGGAACACCCGATGGGCCTCCAGATGGTTACTCTGGCAAGACAAGGTTCATTATGAGCGCTCCCCTGGATGGTTTGGAGGGGATCCGGGGGCAAGGGCCAGCACTTCCTCCAGAGCGCTCCGCCAGGGATCCCAGGTGGGATCTGCGTGGGCCTTCTCCAGCAACCTCCGGACAGCAGGCCAGCCGGGGAACGCGCCGATCACGCCCCACGTGGTGCAGGCCAGAGCCCCGACAGCGTTCCCCAGGAGGGCTGCGGCCGCCGGACGGAGACCCCGGGCCAGGCCTGTCAGGAAGCCGGCATCGAAGGCATCTCCTGCGCCGGTGGTATCCACCACCTGGACCCGAAAAGCGGGAATCGAAAGGTCTTCCCCGGTGCGTCCGAACAGCCGGCAGCCCCGATCCCCCTGTTTCACGACCACCCAGCGCAGGCGCTCTCCGTGCTGGAAGGCAAGGGTCGGGTCCGATCCGAAGAGATCCGCTGCTTCGAGCTCGCTCAGGAGGAGGGCATCGAGATGGGGGAGGGTCCGGAATACGGCCTCCCGGGCGATCCGAGCGGCCGGCGGACCGGGATCCAGGGCGCAGAAGCAATCCGCCCGGCGGGCTTCTTTCAACAGGGTCATCGCCGTGAAGGACAGCGGGCTCTCTTCCAGGAGCGCATAACCGGAGAGGTGGAAGAACGCGACCTGGCTGACCCGCGCCCGGGCGTTCTCCTCCAGCGAGAGGAACCGGCTGGCCCCGCGCCCGGAGATCATCGTTCGTTCCCCATCCGGGGTGACCAGGACAGCGATCAGGGAGGTCAGCGCCTCGGGGCGTTGCTGGATGGTGGAGGTTTCCACCCCGCTGGCGCGCAACGCCTGGACGACCCATTCGCCCAGGGGGTCCTGGCCGACGGCCCCCACCAGGATAGCAGGGAACCCCAGGGCGGCGGCCACCGCGGCCACGTTTGCTGCTGATCCTCCAGGCCGGAGGAAGACCTGACGGGTGTGCACATCCCCTCCGCGCTCCGGGAGCTGGGGGAGCGCGAGGAAGAGATCGACGGTTACATCGCCGACGGTCAGCAGTTGCAGATCACGGGTGGGCATCCAGGACCCATTCACTCGAAAACATCTCCGGCGTCTCTATCCTTCTGCCCATCGCATCCGCGCCCGGGCGAGCGCGCGGTTTACGGCTTCCTCAGGGGTGGAGACCGTTTCGAGGGGCACGGTCACGCCCGGCCGGTGGAGGGTCCACGTCCCCAGGCCGATCACCGGGATCCCCCATTTGAGGGCCAGGGCGATCTCCGAGAGGGTTCCGAACTCCCCGCCGATGGCGATCACGGCGTGGGCGACCCGCACGACCAGCGCGTTCCGCACCTCTCCCAGCCCGGTGGGCAGCGGGAGACGCACATAAGGGTTGGCCTCCCGATGAGCGTTCCCGGGCAGGATCCCGATGGTCAGCCCGCCGGCTTCCACAGCCCCGTGGCAGACGGCTTCCATGACGCCTCCACGGCCGCCGCATACCACCACCGCCCCGGCCATCGCCAGCCGACGGCCCACCTCATAGGCCCACGATTCCTCCTGAGGGGTGGCTTCCCCGCTTCCGACGACCGCGACCAGAATCGGCGGCTCAACGCTCGAGGCGTTCCACCTCATCGGCGGCTCCTCGCCCTAACTGTCGGGATCGGACATAGGCGGCCCAGATGGCGCGGGAGATCACGGTGCGGAAGCCTCCTTTCTCCAGGTGATAAAGGGCCTCCGCTGTCGTGCCGCCCGGCGAGGTCACTTGGTTGCGCAGCGCTGCCAGATGCAGGCCGGACTGGCGGGCGTAAAGCGCGGATCCGATGATCGTCTGATAAACCAGTTGCTCCGCGACCCGTCGGGAGAACCCTAAGTGCACCCCGGCATCCACCATCGCTTCCATAAACAGGAACACATACGCAGGCCCTGTCCCCGTTAGAGCCGTAGCCATATCCAGGTAGCGTTCGTCGTCGACGTAAACCTCCTCGCCCATTGCCCGCATCAGGAGAATGGCCTGCTCCCGCTGGCGGGGCGTCACCTCATCGGTGGCGGTCCATACGGTGATCCCCTGGCCGATCTGAGCCGGCGTGTTGGGCATCGCGCGGATGATGGCAGGGACCCCCAGGCCCTCCCGCAGGGTGGCGATGCGCACCCCGGCGGCGATGGAGAAGATCAGGGCCCCGGGGCGGATCTGGCCCCGGAGCTCCGGGAGCACGCGGGGGATCACCTGGGGCTTCACCGAGAGGACCACGATCTCGGCCTCGGCCGCCGCCTCGGGGTTGTGGGTGGTGGTTCGCACCCCATAGCGGCTTTGAAGCTCCAGCCCGCGCTCCGGTCGTGGCCCGCTGGCGATGATATCGCAGGGATCAATCAGGTTGTCCCGTAACAGCCCACGGATCATCGCCTCAGCCATCACGCCGCTGCCGATGAATGCGATCCGTGGCAGACGCGCATCCTCCGCCATTCGTTTCCCCTCCTTCCCTTTTTGCTGGGGCACTGGGCCATGCATCCTCGGGCAGAGAGTTGCGTTAAAGTATAGAAAGGGAAACAGATGTAAGCAAGCGAGCGCCGGCGGAAGCCCCACGATTGAAAAGCCTGGCCCCATGGACGGGGCTTTTTAATCATCTGAGCGTTCCCATGGGAGTCAACATCCCTTTCATCTCCTCTCCCCACGGCCCTTGAGGCCATGGGTATTCAGGAAGGCAGGGCCATCTGCTGGACCCAAACGGTGTGAGGACGGAAAAGCTCCATCCTTCGGCCCGTTTGTCCAAAGTCCAATGGAGAGAGCTGCGGGCGGCCCGTTGCGTTATGTTATAATTACCCATTGCGTAGCCTCAGGGAGGAGGTTCATCGAAGATGCCCAAGCGGACTTACCAGCCCAAGCGGCGCAAGCGGTTGAAAGTGCATGGCTTCCTGGCCCGCATGCGCACCAAAGGCGGGCGGCGCGTGTTGAAGGCGCGGCGGTTGAAGGGTCGCTGGCGGCTGACGCCGCAATACGAAGGCGCCAAGCGGATCAACTGGAAGGGGAAGTATCGGGGTCCCTCCGGCCGTAAAGACTGAATGTCCCCCGGGCCGTGGCTTCGCTGGTTCGATTGCGCCGCCGGAAGGCCATTGAGCGGGTCCTGCAGGAAGGGCGCTCCTGGGCCAATGC
>JAUQQB010000222.1 GCA_030550075.1 Chloroflexota bacterium
GGGGGAGAAAGGAGGGTGGGGCCCTTCCGCCGCTTCGCGGGAGCTCCAAACGGAATGTGGCCCGGCTGAATAGTTACGTTCACAGATAAAAGACGCGGGGAGGAATCCTCTCCTCCCCGCGTCGATTCCTCTATCTGATTAGAAGTTAGGACATGAAGGCTTATGGGGAGAGAGAGTGGTCCCTCCTTTCTTCTCTCCACGGCCCTAAGGGCCGCAGGGAGGGAGAGAAGGGAGGAGGGGCGGGGCCCAAAGGCCCCCGAAAACCTCCAAATTGAAGGTGAAGGGGAACTCGCACCATTGGTGATCTAAACTAAGGCCTTTCATGAGCGTCCTTCGCCTTCCAGGACCTGCACGCCCCGATAAGTCCCACAATGTGGGCAGACGTGATGCGGGAGGATCCGGTTCTTGCAGCGGGGGCAAAGCACCAGATTCGGGCGTTGAAGTGCATCATGCGCCCGGCGCATCCCCCGTCGTGTCCGGGTTACCCGACGCTTCGGCAATGCACCCATCGGAGATCACCTCCTCTACCAATGCTGGAATTGCTGGATTGCAAACCTGGAGATTGGGATGAAGACGGACGGTGGAGTTGCATCACCCAGTCACTTCCCTCCCAGCGCAGTTTTTCAACGGCTGGGGAAGGACCCAGGTAGCAAGCCACATTATCTTATAGTAAACGAGAGCAAGAGGAATCGCAACCTTTCTGGGTTAGGAGGGTTTATCCAAGGTTCATCCTCAATGAACCTCCCCCGGAGTCTTTCCAGGGAGAGGGGTCCAGCCTTCTCCGTTAAGACCCTCACGACCAAAGAGGAACCCGTTTTCAAGAACATCGTTGCTTCCTACAGCCCGGAGAGCCGTAGGAAGGGGGAGGGTGGGCGAATAGGGGGGCCCCTTCTGCTTCCGTTCGCCTTATAATTTCAAGCGCAGATCTCGCTCTTTTAGAGGAAGTTTATGCGGATCCTGATCACCGGAGCAGGAGGGCAGCTGGGGCGGGCCTTGCAGGAAGCTCTGACGCTTCACATGTTGATCCCGCTGGCCCGCACGGATCTGGATATCACGGATCGGGCGGCAGTCTTCCGAGCGATCCTCCGCCGTCGGCCCGACGGGGTTGTCCACGCCGCAGCGATGACCGATGTGGACGGCTGCGCGCGAGATCCGGAGCGGGCCTTCCGAGTGAATGCTCTGGGCACCCAGACCGTGGCGATGGCATGCGCAGCCGTCGGGGCGGCGATGGTTTACATCAGCACCAATGAGGTATTCGATGGGACTAAAGCAGAGCCGTATCTGGAGTTCGATCCTCCCAATCCGATCAATCCCTACGGTCGCAGCAAGTGGGCAGGCGAGTGGTTTGTCTCCCATCTGCTCCGTCGTTTCTACATCGTCCGGACGGCATGGGTCTTCGGTCCGGGCGGCAATCACTTCGTTCGCAAGATCCTCCAGCGGGCCGACGAGCAGGGGACCCTCCGGGTGGTGCACGATGAGGTAGGTTCGCCCAGCTACACCCGGGATGTGGCGGCGGCGATCGCCCGCCTGATTGAGACGGGAGCCTATGGGATCTATCATTTCGTCAACGAAGGGATGTGCTCCCGCTATGAGTATGCCGTGGAAATCCTCCGCCGGACCGGCCGGTCACACATCCCGGTGACCCCCATCTCCCTGGCGGAGTTCCCCCGGCCCTCCCGGGTTCCTCCTTTCACCCCTCTGCGCAATCTGTGTGGGGCATCCCTCGGGATCACCCTGCGTCCGTGGCCGGAGGCCCTGCAGGCCTACCTGGCGGAAGAAGGATGGCTGGTCGCATGAGCGAGCCGCTGATCTCGGTGATCATCCCCAACTGGAATGGCGCGGCCCATCTCCCGACCTGCCTGGAGGCTTTGCGCCGCCAGACCTATGCTCGCCGGGAAGTGATCGTAGTGGATAACGGCTCCATGGATGATTCCCTCCGGATCCTCGCGCGTTACCCGGAGGTTCGGATCCTGGCCCTGGGATCCAACCGGGGGTTCGCGGGGGCCGTCAACGCCGGGATCCGCGTTGCCCTCGGGGAAATCATGGTTCTTCTGAACAATGATACGGAAGTCTCCCCCACCTGGCTGGAGGCGCTGGCGGCGGCCTTTGAACGTCATCCAGACGCTGGGCTTCTCGCTTCCAAGATCCTCCTATTCGATCGCCGGAACGTCTTCCACTCCGCCGGGGATTACTATCGAGTGGATGGCATCCCGGGGAACCGCGGGGTCTGGGAACAGGACATCGGCCAATATGATCACGAGGAAGAGGTGTTCTCCGCCTGTGGAGCGGCAGCTGCCTATCGGCGGGACCTCTTTCACGACATTGGGCTCTTCGATGAGGACTTTTTTTATTCGTGCGAGGATGTGGATCTGGCCTGGCGGGCGCAGATCGCCGGATGGAACTGCTGGTATGTCCCGACGGCAGTGGTCTATCATAAGCTGAGCGCCACCGGCGGCGGCCCGACGGCCAGTTTTTATGATGGGCGCAACTTCATTTATCTCATCGCCAAAGATTACCCGGCGGGATTGCTGCGGCGGTTCTGGCCACAGATTTTACGCGCCCAGTTCCGAATCGCCGGGAAGGCGTTCCAGGCATGGCGGGGAGCGGCGGCGCGGGCCCGGCTGCGGGGGATGCTGGTGGGCCTCCTCACTTGGCCCCGCGTGGCCCGCAAACGGTCCCAGGTCTTCACCCGCCGTCGTCGTTCGGATGAGGCCTTGTTAGAGCGGCTGAGTTCCAAAACGGATTGACCTCCCTTCCGCTTCAAGCGACAATTCCTAACTAACCTCTGCTTGGGAGCGATCATGCGTCGAATATGGGTGGTGTTGTTGATGATGATCGTGCTGACCTGCAGCGCTGGGGCCATTGCGTTGGTCTGGTCTGTGGCCCGGGTAGCTCCCTCGCCCTCTCCACGACCGACGGCAACCGTTCCATCGCCAGTCGTGACCCTTTCTCCATCTACCCCCTCACCCTCCTCCACCCGTATGCCACCTGTGGGAACCGCCACTCCGGATCTGGGGGTTTTCGATGGGATTGCCCGGATGGTGGAAGGGCTCCGGGAGCTGCGGGCGACCGGGCCTTACACGCGCGCTCTGATGACGCAGGCGGAGTTGCGGGCGTATCAGGAGAAGGAGTTCGAGAAGGATTACACGCCGGAGGAAGCCCGGCAGGACACCCTCACCCTGGCCGCCTTCGATCTGTTGCCGCGAGATTTCAATCTGCGCGAGTTCCTTCTCGATCTTTACACGGAGCAGATCGCTGGCTTCTACGATCCAGACACCAAACAGTTCTTTGTGATCAGCGAGCAGGAGCGGCCGGGGATCCTGGAGCGGGTAACCTTCGCCCACGAATACACGCATCTTCTCCAGGATCAGCATTTCGACCTCGTCGCGCTCGGGTTTACAGATGATGAGAGCAAGCGTCCGAAGGATGTCGACGATGATGCGATGCTCGCCCGGCGGGCGCTGGTGGAGGGGGATGCCACTCTCACCCAGCTGCTCTATCTGAACCATCTCTCCCGCGCCGAGCAACGGGAATGGCTGGAGGCCGCCCAGCGTCAGCCCAGCGAGGTCTTCGACCGCGCCCCCCGGGTGATCCGTGAGGAGCTGACCTTCCCCTATGACGCCGGCTTTGTATTCGTTCAGGCTCTGTATGAGCGAGGGGGCTGGGATAGGATCAACGCCGCCTTCCGGGATCCGCCGGCTTCCACCGAGCAGATCATGCATCCGGAGAAGTTTTTCAGCCGGGAACGGCCTATCCGGGTGACCCTTCCCCCGCTCACCGATACCCTGGGAAGCGGCTGGCAACTGGTCGATGAGAACGTTCTGGGGGAGTTCTTCCTGCGGGTTTATCTGGAAGAGCGGCTTTCCGCATCCCGGGCGGAAGAGGCGGCCGCCGGATGGGGCGGGGATCGCTATGCGGTGTATGTGAATGAGGCGGCCGGCCAGGATCTGCTGGTGCTCGCAGTGGCCTGGGATAACGAAACGGAGGCTCGGGAGTTCGTGGAGGCTTACCGGGCCTACGCAACGGATCGTTATGGGGGAGATCCAGTTCGCGAGGCCGAGGGCCAGGCTCTCTGGGTGGGAGAAGACGTGTTGTGGCTGGAACGGAGCGGGACGGATACGCTGATCCTCCGCGGGCCCAGCGAGGGCGTAGTGGCGCGGGTCCGCAGCCGCATCTCATGGCCCCGTTGAGGGAACAACCATGGAAATGCCGCCGTATGCACCTTCCATGGCGCAGATCCTGCATGCTTCCCGGATTTTGCGACGGGTGTTTCCAGCAACCCCGTTGCGGACGTTCCCGGTGTTCAATCGCATGCTGGGGAGCGAGGTCTGGTTGAAGCTCGAAGCCTGGCAGCCGACCGGCTCGTTTAAGGTTCGTGGGGCGCTGGCCCGACTGGCGCATCTGACCCCTGAAGAGCAGGCGCGAGGAGTGGTCACTGCTTCCGCGGGCAACCATGGCCTGGCGGTGGCTTTCGTCGCCCGGCTATTGGGCGGAATCCCCACCACGGTCTTCGTGCCGGAAACTGCGGCGCGAAATAAGATCCGAGCCCTGGGGAGCCTCGAGGTCTCCTTGAAACTAATTGGCCGGAGCTATGAGGAAGCTCATGAAGCTGCGCAGGCCTTCGCGGCCTCAACCGGCGCATGCTACGTCCACGCTTACGAGGATCCCTGGGTGGTGGCTGGACAGGGGACGATCGCGCTGGAGATCCTGGAAGAGCTTCCGCAGGCGGATGCCGTGCTGGTGCCGGTGGGGGGAGGCGGGTTAATCAGTGGGATCGCAACGGTCTATCATGCCCTGTCCCCACAGACCCGGATCATCGGGGTGCAGACCGAAGCTTCCCCGGCTCTGGCCGCCTCATTACGGGATGGGAAGCTTTACGCCGATTATCCGGCGGGCCCGACGCTGGCGGACGGCCTGGCGGGCGGCGTGGGGGGGCTGGCTTACCACTTGGCCCGTCAGGGAGCGATTCACGAGGTCGTGGTGGTCCGGGAGGAAACCCTTCTGCAGGCCATTGGGTTGCTGGCGGTGGAAGCCCATCTGATCGTGGAAGGATCCGGGGCGGTGGGCTTGGCGGCGCTTCTGGAGGATATGGAGCGCTGGAACGGGCGGCGCGTGGTTCTGATCCTCTCTGGTGGCAACCTGGATGGGGCGATCCTGCAACGGGCGGTGACCGCTTTCCTCGCTGGGAATCTCGAATAGTCTCCCTGTCTCGCGGAGATCCACCTCTCACGATTCATCCGGTCCCTTTCCTTGAGGAGGGCTTTAAAGGATGGTAGGACTTACGCAGTTCGTTTCCCATGGGGGCTTTGGGGGCGGAGCGGGGCGCCGAAGGCGC
>JAUQQB010000223.1 GCA_030550075.1 Chloroflexota bacterium
GCTGGGGGGTAGATAATCTCGATGGCACTGGCGGCTTCCTATCCTCCGATACCTGCGCGCTCCTGTCCACCTTTATTTTCGGTTTGGGGGTGCTGGGCCGGTAGCTGAAGGCCTCCGGCCCAGCACCCCAAAGATATTTATTCTCCTTCCTCCCCGTGGCCCTTTGGGCCACGGGCTCAATTCGCGACACCTGGGGACCTGGAGCACGCCGAAGGTGCGCCCCAGACTTACCTGTTTTATTTCTTTTCCTACTTCCCACGGCCCAAACAGGCCACGGGAAGCAAGTATAAGCGAAGGCAGGCCCACGTGGCTCGAACGATTGCCGTAGTCAGCCAGAAAGGGGGAGTGGGCAAAACCACAACAGTGGTTCATCTCGGCGTCGCGCTGGCGGAGCGCGGCACCCCGACCCTGCTGGTGGATCTCGACCCCCAGGTGGCGTTAACAGCGGCTTTCGGATTGAATGAGGATCTCTCGCCAACCATCGAGGCGTCGCTCATGAAAGGCATCGCGATTACCCAGGTCATTCAGAACATCCGGCCTTATCTGGATATCGCCCCTGCTTCTTTTCAGTTGAACCAGGCGGAACTGAGCCTGCACCAGCGCCCGCGCTGGCCTTACCGGCTTCGGGAGGCCCTGCGACCGGTTCAGGGACGCTACGCCTACATCCTGATCGACGCGCCGCCTGGATTGGGTCCTCTCACAGTGAACGCCCTCGCCGCCGCGGATGCGTTTCTGGTCCCCATCCGGCCGGACTATCTCTCCCTTCGTAGCCTGAAAGGGCTGCTGATTGCGGTCGGACGGTTGCGCCAGCAACTGGGGCTTTCCATCGAGCTGCTGGGCATTTTGCCGACCATGGTGCAACTCCATCTCCGCCATCATCGAGACGTGCTTGGGGAATTGACGGCCGCTTTCGGTAGAAAGGTGTTTCAGGTCTTTATCCCTCAAAGCATCCGTTTCGCCGAGGCTTCGGTTGCTGGGCAGAGTCTGCTGGATTATATGACCAGCCACCCCGGGGCCCAGGCTTATCGCCGACTGGCTGCGCTCATTGAGGAAGCCAGCGGCCGGTGAACGGCCTGATGGGCTTCCTGTTTCTGCGTTGGGCACGCACGGAAGGCCCGTGCTCTGCGTGCACAAAACCAAGTTCAGGAATTGAACACGCCGATGGGAAAGCGGACAAAGCCAGAGATCTCATTGCGTGGCAAAGGGCGAACGTTATTTGCCGGGCTGACCGAATGGGTGGAGCCCACAGAGCTCCCCGCCCAGACTCCGGAGACGCCCTCCCCCGGGTCAGAGTCGCACTCCATCGAGGCCCTTTCCTCCTCAGCAGAAGAAACATCAGGAGGTCAGGAAGCCTCTCCACCCACGCTCGAACCCGCCCCCTCGTCGGATCCCCACGATGTCCCTATGAACACTGTCTCCTCGATCCCGCAAGAGAATGGCGATGGTTTCCGGTTCCTCGCCCTGGAGGCCGCGCGCGTGGCTTCCACGACCCCTTTGATCCCTGATTGGGCCCCTCCGCCCAGCTGGCGCTGGGAACCCGCGGCTGCGCCCGCTGAGACCGTTGAGGTAGACCCTCATGCGCCTGTGCGGGCTCTGCGTATTCCAGGACTGCTGATGCCGGAAGCCCTCGGCCTCAGCACGAGTCGACCGGAAGCAACTGCAGAAACCTCTGCAGAAGGAGAACCATCGATGGAACGAGCTCCCACCCCATCTATACCTATGGAAAGGCCGCCGACTGCTCGTGCACGTGCGGTGGACGAAGCGCATCTCCGTCAGTTGAACGCACGGATTGATGAGCTTTATCGCCGTATTGCCAGTGGAGCGATCCCTGATCCAGGGACTGCTGAACAGGCCCTGGCATGGCTGAAACAGGCTCGGGAGGCATTGCTCTCCCCGGATGGTTATGATGAGGCAGAATACTATTACAGCCTCGCCCAGACCCGTTATGCCATCGCCCGCCGACTCTGGCGATGGTCCTATACGTATGGGCTCTTCGTCTTTATCTGGGGCATTGCCTGGCTAGGACTTTACCTCTGGGCACTGACGGACGGCCGGGGCTACAGCGCACGGGTGGTCCCTCCGGGCTACGAAGGGATCTGGGAGCCGATTATGTGGGGTGGCTTGGGCGGTGTATGTGGGATCTTTTACAGTCTCTACTGGCATGTAGCCATCAAACGGGACTTCGACCGCCAATATGTGATGTGGTATCTTGTCCAACCGCTCCTCGGAAGTATGATCGGGATGATCATCTACATGATCATCACCGTGGGCTTCCTCACGATCCAGGGGACGCCTACGCCAGCCAACCCGCTTTTTACGTATCTGCTCGCCTTCATCGCGGGCTTCCGTCAACGGTTCTTCCTAGAGCTTATCGATCGCATTGTCCAGACCTTCACCCCAAACCCCAGGAGCAATGCATGAACGGACGCCTCGCCTTTGTCTTCCCGGGACAGGGTTCACAATATGTGGGGATGGGCCGGGCCCTCTATGAAGCCTTCCCCGAAGCCCGTGAGGTATTTGAGGAAGCGGATGCCCGGCTGGACTACGCGCTCTCCCGCCTGTGCTTCGAGGGGCCGGAATCTCAGCTGAATGACACCTTTTACACCCAGCCCGCCATCCTCACAGTATCCATCGCCGCATGGCAGGCCTGGCGGGCCCGAGGCGGGCCCTCACCGACTCTCGTGGCAGGCCACAGCCTGGGGGAATTCACCGCGCTGGTGGCGGCTGGCGCCCTCTCCTTCCCGGATGCCTTGCATCTGGTGCAGGAGCGGGGACGACTGATGAAGTGGGCAGGAGAGCTGCAACCGGGAGCCATGGCCGCCGTGCTGGGAATGGGGCGAGCGGCTCTGGAAGAGATCTGCGCGGAGGCCAGTCAGGAAACGGGGGAGGTGGTCGTCATCGCCAACGATAACTGTCCGGGCCAGCTGGTGATCTCCGGCGGCAAAACCGCGGTGGCCCACGCCGGTGAGCGCGCCCGGAATCGCGGGGCAAAGCGAGTGATCCCGTTGGCGGTCAGCATCGCCGCCCATTCCCCATTGATGACTCCTGCGGTAGAGCCCTTCCGGGCCTCGCTGGAGGCTACACCCTTTCAACGGCCAGGTATTCCGGTGATCAGCAACGTGCAGGCTCGCCCTCTGCAAAGCGACGCGGAGGACTTGCGGGCGGAACTGGCCCAGCAGTTGACCGCCCCGGTCCGATGGACGGAGAGCATCCAGTGGATGCTGGAGAACGGCGTTCGGACCTTCGTGGAATTCGGTCCTCGCGATGTGCTGAGTGGCCTGATCCGCCGGATCGCTCCGGAAGCCCGCACCGTTCGAGTGGAGGACCCGGAGACCCTGGAGCAAGCCTTGCGGGCGCTTGACTAACACCCATTCTCTGGCTGACAGATACCCGGTTTCAGCCAGCGAGAGCTTGAAGCGATAGCCACCCCTTGTAACTGTTCAGCCCTCACTCCATCCCCAATCCCCTTCCCTCTCCCGCAGCGGTGCAGGAGAGGGAAGAGGGCAAAAGAGGTAGGGTTTTGCGGCGGTGGCCTTCGGCCGCTGCAAAACCTTACCTTACTCATCCACAATCCAGCGATCCACATCCCGTGGATAAGTGAGGATTTCATCATCCTGGAAGAACAGCTCGATCTCAAAGACTGCGGTCTCCGGCCCATCTGATCCATGAACCAGATTGCGTCCGATGGTGAGGCCGAAGTCCGCCCGGATGGTTCCAGGCTCCGCCTTCGCGGGATCGGTCGCGCCCATCGTCTTTCGCACGACCTCGATTGCCTTCGGGCCTTCGACAACCATCGCCACCACCGGACCGGAGGTAATGTAACGAACCAGGCTTTCGTAAAAGGGCTTGCCTTGATGAACCGCATAATGGCGCGCGGCCAGCTCAGGGGAGATCTGTATCATCTTCAGGGCCACAATCTTCAACCCGCGACGTTCCAGCCGGGAGATGATCTCTCCGATCAACCCCCGCTGAACCCCATCTGGCTTGATCAGGACAAGCGTTCGCTCCACCGTCTAGCCTCCTGGGTCAGGATTTGCAAGAATCCAGCGTAAGTTTCAGATTATAGCAAGGCAACATGCCCTGCCCCAAAACACCGGGAGAGCGTTTTGGGGGCAGAGCCGCCAAGAGCAGCCCCACCCCAAAAAGTATAGTTTGCCAGTCTACGTTCTCTGACGTAAAATTGTGAAAGTAAGCACGGATTGCACTCATTTTCATCCCAATCCATGCAAGGAGGGGGTAAGCGGCCATGGAAACGAGCCCTGTAATCCTGGAACAGCAGGAGGAGACAGAGAGCTCCGTCAAGGTTCCCCTTCGATCTCTTCGCCCCAAAACGCAAGTGGAAGGAGTTGTTCTCGCAATCACCCCTGCAGGCGCCTTCATCGACATCGGCTCCGAAATCCCTGGCTTCATTCATATCTCCCAGCTAAGCCCCCAGCCGGTTCTTCGGGTCTCCGATGTGCTCAAACCCGGCGATCGCGTGACGGCATGGGTGAAGCAAGTGAACCGTAAGAAAAACCTGCTGAGCCTCACGATGATCCGCCCGGCCACTTATGGCTGGGGGCAGTTAAAGCCCGGCCGGGAGTTCACTGGTCGGATCACGCGGGTGGAGCCCGGCGGGGTGTATGTAGACATCGACGCGCCAGTGGAGGGTTTCGTTCCGGCCTCCCAGATTCGCAAGGAGGGCCGGGTGGATCCCACCGGGTTGTTCCAGGTAGGCGATGAGGTGAAAGTTTGGGTGATCAGCGCCAGCCGTCGCGAACGCCGACTGCGCCTGACGCTGATCCCGCCGCCCTCGGTGAAATGGGAGGACCTGAAGGTCGGCGAGTTGATCCAGGGCAAGATCACCCGGGTGGAGAAGTTCGGAGCCTTTGTAGATATCGGTGCGGAGCGGGATGCCCTGATCCATATCAGTGAGTTCGGAGTGCGCAATCTGAAGGATCCCTCGGAGGTGCTCCAGGAGGGTCAGGAAATTGAGGCTCGCATCATCCTGGTAGATCCCGAGAAAAAGCAGATTCGGCTCAGTCTGAGGGGGCTTCTCCATGTCAAAGAAGTGGAGCCTGAACCGCCTATTCAGAAAGCGCTTCCTTCGCGAGCAGCTCCCGTCCCGGAGGCTGAGCCTGCTGAAGAGGAGCTCACGGTCATGGCTTACGCCCTGAAGCGGGCGCTCCAGGAAGCCCGAGCCCGCGGCCGATCCGTCCCTCCTCTGGAATCACTATCCACGAATTAGCGCAGCCTGCTCTGTGGGAACCCGAGCAACCAATGAAGCATAAAAAAGCGGGGTGGGCCGCTGGCCCACCCCGCTTTCTACATCACCAAACCAGGAC
>JAUQQB010000224.1 GCA_030550075.1 Chloroflexota bacterium
GCCGAAGGCGCGCGACTCCCCCCAACCCCCCAGGAGAAAACCAACTGCGTAACTCCTAAACCAGGAGAGCGACGGCCGGCGGCGCAGCTCCTATAATACAATTGCAAAACGCCCTAAAGGCCTAAGACAGACCTTGTGCCAGCCATTGCCCGACGAACCGGATCGCGTGATTCATTGCGCTCGGTTCAGGCATGAATCGGGGATGGAGGGAGGTGACCACCATGAGCGGCGAGACCCCCATGCTCGCCCAGTATCGTCGGATCAAGGCCCGCTTCCCTGACGCCATTGTGATGTTCCGACTGGGCGACTTTTACGAGATGTTCGAGGAAGATGCGAAGATCGCCGCCCGCGAGCTGGAGCTGGCCCTGACCTCCCGCTCCTTCTCCAAGGACGTGCGCCTCCCCATGGCCGGGGTGCCGGCGAACCACGTTACTTCCTACATCGGCCGGCTGATCGCGAAGGGCTATAAGGTCGCGGTGGTGGAGCAGCTGGAGGACCCCAGGAAAGTCAAGCGGCTGGTGAAGCGGGATGTGGTGCGGGTGATCACCCCCGGCACGGTGGTGGAGGAGGCGCTGCTCCGCGACCGGCTGGAGAACTACCTGGCCGCCATCGCCCCCTCCCCGGATGGCCAGTCCTTCGGCCTGGCCGCCATGGACCTCTCCACCGGCGAATTTTTCACCACCCAGCTGGAAGGCCCGGAGGCGGGGTCCGCCCTCCTGGAGGAGCTGGCCCGCCTGAGCCCCGCCGAGCTGGTGCTTCCCGAATCCCGGGCCCGGGATGAGGCCTGGGTCGCCCGGCTCAGGGGAGAACGCACGGTCCGCATCTCTCCCCTCGCCGATCCCGCCTTCGATCCGGAGAACGCTCGACGGTGCCTCCTGGAGCACTTCCAGGCACCCTCCCTGCAACCATTCGGCTGCGAAGGGCTCCCCTGGGCGATCGCCGCCGCTGGCGCCGCCCTGCATTACGTGAAGATTTCCCAGATCTCCGACCTCCGCCATCTGCGCCATCTCAGCACCTACCACCGGGACGCCTATATGGGGCTGGATCCGGTGACCCGGCGCAACCTGGAGCTCACCGAGACCATCCGGGAGCGCCGGACTGAGGGCAGCCTGTTCTCCGTCCTCAACCACACCGTGACCGCCATGGGGGCACGGCTGCTGCGCCGCTGGCTGCTCCAGCCCCTGGTAGATGTCCCCGCTATCCAGGCGCGGCTGGACGCAGTGGAAGAGCTGGTGCGGGACGGGTTGCTCCGCCAGGATCTGCGCCGGCTGCTGGATGGGCTTTACGACGTGGAACGCCTGGTGGGCCGCATCGGCTTCGGCAACGCCAACGCCCGCGACCTGGTGGCCCTCAAGCGGACGCTGCAACGGATCCCCCAGATTCGAAGTCGACTCCTCTGGGTCCAGGCCGCCCGGCTTCAGGCCCTGCGGGACGAGCTGGATCCTTGTGTGGAAGTGGTCTCCCTCATCGATCGGGCCATCGTGGACGATCCGCCCATCCTGCTTCGGGAGGGGGGGCTGATCAAGCCGGGCTATCACGAGGAGCTGGATCGGTTGCGCCGGGCCGCGGAGGAGGGCCGGCGCTGGCTGGCCGAACTGGAACAACGCGAGCGGGCCCGCAGCGGCATCGACAGCCTCCGCATTCGATATAACGAGATCTTCGGCTTCTTCATCGAGGTCCCCCGCTCGAAAGCGAACCAGGTGCCCCCGGACTATGAACGACGGGCGACCATCACCCACGCCGAACGCTTTATCACACCGGAGCTCAAGGCGCGGGAGACGGAGATCCTGGCTACTCAGGAGCGGATCGAGGATCTGGAATACGAGCTCTTCGTGGAAGTCCGGACGAAGGTCGCCGAGCACATTGAGCGGCTGCAGGGGGTGGCCCGCCGGCTGGCGGAACTGGATGTCTATCAGGCGCTGGCGGAGGCCGCCGCCCGCTATGGCTACACGCGGCCCATTGTCGAAGAAAGCGATCGGATCGAGATCCGGGAGGGCCGCCACCCGATGGTGGAGCGCTATCTCCCCCCCGGCGAGCCCTTTGTCCCGAACGACGCAGAGCTCAGCCACTCGCGCCGGTTGATCATCCTGACGGGTCCCAATCTGAGCGGCAAGTCGGTCTACATCCGTCAGGTGGCCCTGATCGCCCTGATGGCCCAGATGGGCTCCTTTGTGCCGGCCCGCTCCGCCCGGATCGGACTTGTGGATCGCCTGTTCGCCCGCGTGGGGGCCAGCGATGACATCACGGCCGGCATCTCGACCTTCATGGCGGAGATGCTGGAGACCGCCTACATCCTTCATCACGCGACGCCGCGTTCCTTGGTGATCCTGGACGAAGTCGGGCGCGGGACCAGCACCTACGATGGGATGAGCCTGGCATGGGCGGTGGCGGAGGCGCTGCACGACGAAGCGCAGGCGCGTGTGCTCTTCGCCACCCACTATCACGAGCTGACCCGGCTGGCCGAGCATCTGGAAGGGGCCTGCAACATGACGATGGCGGTGAAAGAGGTAGGGGATCAGGTGGTGTTCCTGCGACGGGTGCTGCCAGGGGCTGCCGACAGGTCGTATGGGATCCACGTCGCGCGGCTGGCCGGCCTGCCCGACCGGGTGATCCGGCGGGCGCGTCAGGTGCTGGAGGAGCTGGAAGGGAAACGGGACCATCCGGAGCTTCCGGCGGCCCGTCGAGAACATCCCCCAGCGCTCCCGGAAGAATTCGAGGAAGCCCGACGGCTCCTGCAGGAGATCCTCGGGCTGGATCTGGTGAACATGACCCCCTTGCAGGCGCTGCTGGTTCTGAACGAATTCCAGGGAAGGCTGCGCCAGATCCTGAGGTCAGAACGGCCATAGGAGTCGGCCTCGCGCTCCCCTTCGCCCTCGCCATCCCCCGCGGCAACTCAGTGTTGCCGATTAAGTAATCGGAAGGGCCGATGCGGCTTCGGAAGGTTTGGGTCGGCAGTGGGGAGGGGGGAGAAAAATCCTTGCCCCCATGGGAAACGAACTGCGCAAGTCATTTTATTGATCCCTGGATTATGGTGGGAGCGACGCATGCCTCGCTCCCACGCTATTTCCGATGGTAATGCATGAGGCATGGCACGAAGCGGGTGGGGGAGCTATGGGTACCCACAAGGGGCGCCCCTGCGAAAGCGAGATCACCCGATTTGACGGAGGCGACAAGGAAAAGTAAAGTGGCCTTGAATAATGGCTTGTCCATCTAAGGCTGAGGGATGCTTTACAGAAGGACGCCCTCTCCTTATGATCCTGCGAGACTCCTGCCGTGGCGAAAAATGCGAGCGCTAACTTTCTGGAAAACCATCGTCATGGATAAAGCGGATTTTCTGGAAAATTTTATCGGGCTGTTGAGGGCGCATGGGATCCGCTTCTGTGTCATTGGGGGCCACGCGGTCAATGCCTATGTGGAGCCTGTGGTGACCCTGGATCTGGATATCGTCGTTGCGGTCGACCAGATCGAGCAGGTCGAGGCGTTGTTGGCCTCCCATTTTCAAGTCAAACGGTTCGCCCACAGCATCAATGTCTCTGTCCCCGGCTCTGACCTTCGGGTTCAAATCCAGACTGACCCCCGGTATGCCGGCTTTGTTGAACGGGCTTCGGAGCGCGAGGTGTTGGGCATGGTGTTGCCCGTGGCCTCCCTGGAGGATACGCTTCAGGGGAAGATCTGGGCGGTGCAGGATGTAAGCCGGAGGCCCAGCAAGCGCCAAAAGGACCTTGCCGACATCGCCAGGCTGTTAGAGGCCTACCCCGAGCTCCGCGAGCGGGTGCCAGAGGACATCCTGAAACAGCTGCTGGTATAGGGAGGCTTCGGGTTGAGACCGCACCCCTATGGGACATCCACAGGGGTGCCCCTACCAAAGGCGCGGATATCCGGTGGAGGGGCAGGCCCCGTGCCCGTCCCAGAGGGTTCAGTCCAT
The DNA here is from genome assembly GCA_030550075.1 of Chloroflexota bacterium. GTDB lineage: Bacteria > Chloroflexota > Anaerolineae > Thermoflexales > Thermoflexaceae > Thermoflexus. The sequence continues at coordinate 3,926 of JAUQQB010000224.1, forward strand.
AATGGGAAGGCCCTGCTCCAAATCCGAAACCTCGATGAGGCATCGATCGACGGCGCGGGCCAGCAGGAGCATCCCCTCGATCTGTCGGCGGCTTTCCAGCATGAACCGCGCCTCGCGCTCCTGATACTGAACCCGCCACGGGATCCCCCGGCGCGTGGCCTCCTGAAGGATCCCCTCGAAAGCCTCCCGCTCGCTCGGGGAAAGCACCGCCCGCAGCCACGCGGCCGCCCATGCTTCCTCTTCCACATCGGATCGAACCTGCGGCAGGGACCCGGCTGCCACCCATATCCCGGCGGTGCAACGCTGCCAGCCCGAGGCCATCACGTAGGCTTCCATGGCGTCCAGATCCAAATCCCGCACCAGCAGCTGGACCGGCTCCCCTTCCAGGGTCAGGCCTTCCAGCTCCGCCCGGGGCTCCGCATAACCGAAGCGAACCAACCAGAGGGTGGTCCACGGTTCCCGGATCCGCTGCCCGCGTTCAGTGAGGGCCTGTCGGGGGATCACCCGGTGAGGGCGGGTCCACTCGGGGAAGGCGAAGACAACCTCCACCGTGCCGACGCGGAGGATCTCCTCGCCCCGACGCTGGAGGGCCTTCGCCAGATCTTCCAGACAAAAAGGCGAGGCGGTCCCCCACAGGGAAACCCGCCCCGCCCGGCAGGTCGCCACCGCGGATAGCTGGAGCATCGCCTCACGCAGGTTGGAGGGCAGCCATTGTGCTGCGGATCAGCTGGACCGAGCGCTCGAGCATCGCCCGTTCCTCATCGGTGAGCGGGAGCTCGATGATCTGCTCCACACCGTTGCGGCCCAGCTTCACCGGGACCCCGAAGCAGATGTCGTGGAGGCCGTATTCGCCCTGGAGGTAAACCGAGCAGGGGACGATGAGCTTCTGGTCCTTGAGGATGGCCTCCACCATCTGGGCCACCGCCGCGCCGGGGGCGTAGTACGCGCTCCCCGTCTTGAGGAGGCTGACGATCTCTCCGCCTCCCTTGCGCGTGCGGTCGACGATGGCATCGATCTTCTCCTTAGGAAGCAGCATGGAGATCGGGATGCCCGCCACCGTGGTGAACCGCACCATGGGCACCATCTCATCCCCATGCCCGCCCAGGACCATCGCCTGGACGTTTTCCACCGCCACATCCAGCTCCATGGCGATGAACGTCCGCATCCGCGCGGTGTCCAGGATCCCCGCCTGCCCGATCACCCGCTCCCGCGGGAGGCCGGAGAGCTTGTAGGCCAGGTAGGTCATCGTGTCCAGAGGGTTCGTCACCACAATGTAGATCGCGTTGGGGGAAAGAGGGACCGCCTTGCTGATGACGTCGCGGATGATATTGGCGTTCACATTGACCAGATCCTCCCGGCTCATCCCGGGCTTGCGGGGCACCCCAG
>JAUQQB010000225.1 GCA_030550075.1 Chloroflexota bacterium
CCACAATCTCCACCGGAATATTGAGGTCCTGAACCATGCGCCGGATCACAACGGCCTGCTGGGCGTCCTTCTGGCCGAAATACGCCCGGTCGGGCTGGACGATATTGAAGAGCTTGGTCACGACGGTGGCTACGCCCCGGAAGTGGCCGGGCCGGGCCGCGCCCTCCAGCGGTCGGCTGACCTCCTCAACGATCACCCAGGTTTGAAAGCCCGGCGGATACATCTCTTCCACCGAGGGGGCGAAGACGAGATCCACCCCCAGGGGCTCTAACAGTCGGAGATCTCGCTCCAGATCACGGGGATAACGGTTGTAGTCTTCGTGGGGCCCGAACTGCGTGGGATTGACAAAAATGCTGACGGCCACATGGTCGTTCTCCGCGCGGGCCCGACGGACCAGGGAGAGATGTCCTTCGTGGAGATACCCCATCGTCGGCACGAACCCCCAGGTGCCCGGGAGGGCGCGCCGGATGGCGCGGACTTCGGCAATCGTGCGAACCACCTGCATGCTCTACCTCCACCTCGTCGGCTTCAAGGCTGGGTGAGAGATTCTGGCCTCTTCAACATCAGGCGCTCCCAGCATGGCTTTTCCTTCGCAGTCCGGCATGGGAGTGCCCGTTCTTTTTGTGAACACCCATAACGGGCACTCCGCTTCGCTCCGTGCCCTACTACAAACAAAGGGTTTTTCCTGTTCGTAGTAGGGCACGTGAGTGCCCGTCCTTTTTGCGAACACCTGGACGAGCACTCTGCTTCGCTCCGTGCCCTACTACAAACAAGGGGTTTTCCGTTCGTAGTAGGGCACGCAAGTGCCCGTTATTTCTGCAAGCGCCTATAACGTGCACTCCGCTTCGCCTCATGCCCTGCTACAAACAGGGCTTTTCCTGTCCGTAGTCAGGCACGTCAGTGCTCGTTCTTTTGATGGGCCTGGAAACGCGAGTAGGCCCCGCCAGGAGACTGGCCTGCCCGGGATTTCGGAACGGGCTTCCAGAGGAAAGGACCCGGGCACCCATCGGGCTCTCCTCTTAACGTTGAGTCGGCTCCATCCGCGGGGTGATGGCCGATGGAGGCCATGCGCCCGAAGGGACCGGGCGCCCGGTCCGGGCCCGCTGTTCCTCCGCGGCCTTGACCCACCGCCAGAGCGCCTCGTTCAGCGGGGCCGGGACCCCAATCCGCCGGCCGATCGCGGCCACCGCGCCGTTCAGCGCATCGATCTCGGTCGGGCGTCCCCGGTGTAGATCCTGGCGCATGGAGGAAGAGTTCTCCGCTGTCCGCCGGCAGACCTCCGCCACAAAGCCTTCCGGGTCCTCGAAAGGCAGGGAGATGCCCTGGGCCCAGGCTATCGCCGCCGTTTCCCGCGCCACCCTCCGGGCCAGCCTCCAGAGATCCGATCGCTCCAGCAGGGCCCCATTCGGAACATCGAAGAGGGCCGTGATGGGGTTGATGGCCGTGTTGGCCACCAGTTTCCCCCAGATCACTCCCTGCAGGTCCTCCTGGAGTTCCACCTGGAATCCCGCTCGCTCCAGGAGATCTACAATCCTATCTACCTGCTCCCGGTTCGGGAGCGCAGCGCCCAGCCAGATTGGACCCTTCCCGCCCAGCCGGGCGTGACCGGGCGCAAGAAGGGTGGCGCCCATGGTGGTGACCCCCTGAAGGGCGCGAGGAGGGCCCAGGATCTCCCGAAGGGTCTCCAGCGGCCCCAACCCGTTTTGAAGGGTCAGGGCCACCCCCTCCGGCCGCAGGACCTGCTTCGCCCATCGCGCGGCCCGTTCGGTCTGATAGGCCTTCACCAGGATCAGCGCGAGGTCGCATGGGGGGACTTCCGCCGGATCCCCGGCGACCGCCACGCGGGCGGTTTCCTCCCCCTCGGCTGTCGTCAGGCGTAAGCCATGCCTCCGGGTGGCCTCCAGGGCCTCCGCCCACGTGCCCAGCATCCAGACCTCGGCAACGCGAGCCAGGCGGACCCCGAACAGGGTCCCCATGGCGCCGGTGCCCAGCAGGGCGATCCGCATCATCGCGGCTCCTCCACCGGTGTGGGAGTGGGGAAGGTCTCCAGCATGGCCTGGAAGGCTGCCAGCTCGTCCGGATCCATCGGGAAGGTGTGCTCCGGGCTGGGGAAGCGACGGCTTCGCACGTCCTCACAGTAGGCCTGAACGGCCCGCACGATCTCGTTGTGGAGGTCTGCATACTTCTTGACAAAGCGCGGCGTGAAGCGTTCAAAGAGGCCCAGGAGGTCGTGGAGGACCAGCACCTGTCCGTCGCAGCCGGCCCCTGCCCCGATGCCGATGGTGGGGATCCGCAGGCGCTGCGTGATCGCCGCGGCTACCGGCTCTGGGACCATCTCCAGGACGATGGCGAAGCAACCGGCGGCTTCGAGGGCCAGAGCGTCCTCCAGCAATCGTCGGGCGTCGGCTGCCGTGCGCCCCTGAAGGCGGTAGCCGCCCAGCTTGTGGAGGGATTGGGGGGTGAGGCCGATGTGGCCCATCACCGGGATCCCGGCCCGCACAATGGCCTCGATGGTGGGAACCATCTCCCGCCCTCCCTCCAGTTTGACGGCGTCCATGCCGGCCTCTTTCAGGAACCGGCCGGCATTTCGAACCGCCTCCGCGATGTCCGCCTGGTAGGTCATAAAGGGAAGATCCCCCACCAGCAGTGCGGAAGGGTTCGCCCGGGCAACTGCTTTCGCGTGGTGGAGCATTTCCTCCATCGTCACCGGAAGCGTGTTGGGGTAACCGAGGACGACCATGCCGAGGGAGTCCCCCACCAGGATCACATCGACGCCCGCCTGATCCACGGCGAGGGCCGTCGGATAATCATAGGCCGTGATCATGGTGATCGGCTCACGGGCCGCCTTCCGGGCCTGCAGTGTGTGGATGGTGACTTTTTTGCGGGCCATGGTCCCCTCCGGAACGTTCGGAAAGCCTGTGAGGATAGAGGTATACCGGTGAAGCCATACGGGCGGCGCGGATGGATGGAGCGCGCAAGCCGCCCGGATGGATCAAGGGGAGGCGCTGGGTGATCTTTCCGCCCTCCCCCTGGCCTGGCCTTTCGGTCGAGGCCAGGGGCGGTCGGGGGTGAGGATAGAAAGGGAGCCGCCTCCGAAAGGCGAGCATCACCGGAAAGGGGCAATGAGGGTCGGAAGAGGTCACGTGGGTTGAACCGCCCTGGACCTCACCGTCCCGGTCGCCCCATGGCAATCCAGGCGGTCGCAAGAGGATCATGGAGGCGAATGTGCTCCCACTGGCTCACCGCCCATCGCGGGTCGGTGGCATTTCCAGTATATCACGCCTATGGCCGCCTGACCAGTGGGGGAAGCAGCCAGGGCTTTTCCCTCAGCATCCCGTTCGGGTCCAGCGGGTGGCCCCACCTCCCTGGATCTCCCTCCCCACGGCCCTTCGGGCCGTGGGGAGGGAGATGAATAGGATATCGACTCCTATGGGGACGCTCGGATGATGAAAAAGCACTGGGGAAGCAACGGAGGCCCCAACTCCAGCCCTTCGAGGATCTTCTGGCTCCAGGGGCTGTGGGAGAAGGAAAGGGGGGCCTGGGATGTGCCGGGTCTACAGCACGGGTTAGCCGGGGCGTTACTCGGCCTCATCGAGCCGCGTGGAGCAGAACGTTCAATCCGATCAGCCCCATCAGGATCGGAAGATTTACCAGGAGCACAGCCATTAGCAGGGGGGTGAGCCGGGCAAGGCTCTCGATCGCCAGGGCCATCAGGGTCTGGTGCCACGAGATCGGGCCGGCGAGCAGGAGGAGAAGGACGAGGAGGCCTCCGGTGATCCCGATTGCTGGCCATGCCGCCCGATCCGAGGGGCTGGGCCACATGGCGTTGCCCACGGTGAAGATCAGATAGAACCCCATCCAGCCCCACTCCCGCTGAGGGAGCGATCGCAGCATCTGCCACGCTGATCCCCATAGGGCGATGCCCGAGGCAGGCGCATCCGTCCATCGGCCGCCGATGAGCGCGATGACGATCAGCCCCACGATCAGCGGTGCGGCGCCGATCAGGCTCATCCGGAGGGGATCGGCCTCGGCCAGCTGAACCGCTCCCAGGCGGATCTGCCCTCCGGACCGCTGGGGCCACATCGCGAAGCGATAGCGGCGGACGCCCAGGAGCAGGGCGGCCAGCCAGTGGCTGAGTTCGTGGAGGAACACCCCGGGGAACAGCAGGGCCCAGTAGAGCATCACGGCCGCGTCCGGATGGCCGGTGAGGCGGTGCAGCGCGATCTGGAGGTTTCGATGCAGCGCCCGCTGGACCACGTAGAGCAGGATGCTGGTCATGAGGAAGACCAGACCGGTCTCCAGGGCGAGCGCCGGATCCATCCCTTACGCCTCCCGGCCCAGGGTGGCTCCCAGAAAGTCCGGATGCCCGTTCAGGAAGGCCTCAATCGGCATCATCCGTTTGCCCTCCATCTGGACCTCCATGAGCATCAAGGCGCCTTCCCCGGTGCCCACGGCGGCTCCACGATCGATCGGTATCACCCGGCCTGGAGGGGCCTGGAGATCCGGACGAACCCGGACGCGGCCGATCTTCAGCAACCGGCCCTTCCAGAACGTGTAGCTCCCGGGCCATGGGGTGAAGGCCCGGATCTGTCGTTCGATCTGGATAGCCGGCCGCCGCCAGTCGATCTCCCCATCCGCCTTGGTGATCTGGCGGCAATAGGTCGCCTGGGAGGGATCCTGTGGCCGGGGCGTGATCTCCCCGGCCAGCCAGCGAGGGAGGGTCTCGCGCATCAGTCGGGCCCCGCGCTGGGCCAGACGTTCCCCCAGGGTTTCCGCCGTGTCTTCCGGATAGATCGGCTCCCGTTCCATCGCCAGGATCGGCCCGGCATCCACCTCCTCGGTCATCAGCATCACGGTCACCCCCGTCTCGGGATCGCCGTTCAGGATCGCCGCCTGGATCGGCGCCGGGCCTCGATAGCGGGGGAGCAGGGAGGCGTGGAGGTTGAGGCACCCATAGGGGGGCAGCTGCAGGACCTCGGGGGGCAGGATCAGCCCGTAGGCCACCACGACGATGACGTCCGGACGGAGTTCCCGTAACCGGGCGACGGCCTCGGGGTCCCGGCGCAGGGAGCGAGGCTGGAAGACCGGGAACCCTCGCGCTTCCGCCCAGCGCTTGACCGGAGGCGGGGTCGGGCGCAATCCCCGGCCGGCCGGTCGATCGGGCTGGGTGAAGACCGCTGCGATCTCATGCTCCTCGGCGAGGGCCTCGAAGGTGGGCAACGCGAAAGCAGGGGATCCCATCAGGACCAGACGGGCCATAGGGAAGGTCTCCTCGTTTCACTCCGAATCGAGCTCGCGAAGATAAC
>JAUQQB010000226.1 GCA_030550075.1 Chloroflexota bacterium
AGTTTGATGAAGATCTCCAGACATCGGTGGTTTATCTGGTGGTCCCTGTCTATCGTCGGGATACCCATCAGGCCGTAGGAGTGCTGCGGAGCGCCTATGGGGCCTCACAGATCTTCGAGATCCTCAGCCAGTTTCGGACCGGCCAGACAGGCCGGGCGCTGCTGGTGGATCACGACGGGAAGATCCTGATGGACCCCCTGGGGCTGCTTCATCGGGAGCAGCGAATAACGGATCTTGCCTCAACTCTAAGTGCGGGAGCTCGACCCGAAGGAGGCGTGCTAACTTCCGAATGGCTGATTGCGTATAGCCGGGTCGGGATGGGGATTAGTTATCGACTCCCGTCACTCGAGGAGCGTGGATGGATCCTGGCGGTGGTGCAATCAGAAGATGAAGCCCTGGCTCCGGTGAGGCGCCTGGGTCGCCAGGCCTTGCTCTGGGCGCTGGCGCTGGGAGGGGCCGCCATCGTCCTGTCCTTTGTGGCCTCCGCCTCCCTCACCCGGCCCATCGGACAACTGACAGAGGCCGCCCGCCGGCTGGGGGCCGGCCAGCTGAGCGTCCGCGTCCCGATCACCTCCCGGGATGAGCTGGGTATACTGGCGGAAACCTTCAACACCATGGCCCTCCGGTTGCAGGATCTCTATCAGAACCTGGAGCGCCGGGTGCAGGAGCGGACCCATCAGCTCCAGACGGCGGCGGAGATGGGCCGCCTGATCGCCTCTATGCTGGATCTGGACGAGCTCCTGCGGACGGCGGTGAACCTGATTCGGGATCGCCTGGGCTATTATCACGCCTCGGTGTTCCTGATCGATGAAAGCGGCCAGTGGGCGGTGCTAAGGGAGTCCACCGGGGAGGTCGGTCGGAGATTAAAGGAACGGGGTCATCGTCTATCCGTGGGTGGCCAGAGCCTCATCGGATGGGTGACCGCCTACGGGCGCCCCCGGGTGGCTCAGCGAACCGCTGAGGACCCCATCCATCTAAAAAACGAGCTGCTTCCGGAGACCCGCGCTGAAGCGGCTTTCCCCCTGAAGATCGGCGAGCAGGTAATCGGCGCGCTGGATGTACAGAGCACCTTGGAGGATGTGTTTGACGCAGGAGCGCTCTCTGTGCTCCAGATCATCGCCGACCAGCTTGCGGTGGCCATCGAGAACGCCCGGCTCTATCAGCAGGCTCAGTCCGCGCTGGAGGAAACCCAGACCCTCTATTTGGCCACTCGGGATCTGACCGCCGTGACTTCCATTGAAGCGGCAGCCCGAGCGCTGCTGGCCTATCTTCCCAGCCAGGGGGTGGATCGCTATGTGCTGACCCTGGTAGAGGACCCGGAGGCGCGAGCAGAGAATCGGGTGCTTCAAGGGCGGCTGATCTGGGATCGAGAGCGCGGCCTCTTCACAGATCTTCGGCGGTATACCACGGCGGAGCTGCCGATCATCGCCCGCGAGCCCACCCGGGAGCCGATTTTTGTCCTGGATGTAGCGACGGATCCCTGGCTGGATGAAACCAGTCGATCGTTCTATCTGCGACATCGGGTGCGTTCCATTGTCTTCTTCCCGCTCTGGGCCGGCGAGACGTTCTGGGGCTGGCTGATTGCTCAGGGGGTCAACCGCTCGCTGGAGCTGGAAAATTCAATTATCCGTCGGTTACAAGGGCTGGCCGACACCGCAGCGGTCGTCTTCCAGAATCAAAGCCTTCTGGAGCTCCTCGGGCGGCGGTTGCAGGAACAAACGTTGCTCTATGAGGTTGCTTCAGCCCTGACCCAGGCTGGGGATCCGGTGGAGTTCCTGACTCAGATCTGTCGAGCCTTCACAGTCGGGTTAGGAGCCACCAGCGTGTATGTGTCTCGGGCAACGCCGGATGGCCAGCACTTCCTCGTCCTGGGCGAGTTCTATTCGCTGGATGCTTCTCCAGAAGAGCGGGTTCCGGATATCGGTGTTTACTATCGCTATGAGGATTATCCCATCTATGCCCAAATGCGCTCCTCCCGACAGCCGGTGGTGTTCCGGCGTAGCGAGCTGGAGGCTCAGGGAGCTCCGGAAGCCAAGCTTTTGGCCCAGTATGGAGGGCAGACCGTTCTTCTGATCCCGCTGACAGTGGGGGATCAATACTATGGGCATATCGAGGTGTGGGACAGCCGACAGGAGCGCTGGTTCTCTGGTGAGGAGCTGCGATTGGCAATGACCTTGGCCAGCAGCGCAGCCCTGGCACTTCAGCGAGCGGAGCTGTTCAGCGAGACGGAGCGCCGGGCGCGCCTGCTTCAGGCGGCGGCGGAGGTCGGCCGGATCACGGCGACGATCCTGGATCCAGAGCGATTGATGAGCGAAGCGGTGGAATTGATTCGGGACCGCTTCAATCACTACTATGTGGGCTGGTTTGTCCCCGATGAGGATCGACAATGGATGATGCTGGCCGCTGGAACCGGGGAGCCAGGCCGGATCATGAAGGAGCGGGGCCATCGGCTGGAGATCGGTGGGCAATCCATGGTGGGCTGGGCCGCTGCCCACCGCCGGGCGCGGATCGCCCTCGATGTGGGCCTTGAACCCGTCCGCTTCGCCAATCCCTTGCTCCCCCTCACCCGCTCCGAGATCGCCCTGCCGATGATCGTGCGCGGGGAGCTGGTGGGGGTCCTGGATATCCAGTCCGAGCAACCGGCCGCCTTTACGGAGGAGGATATCCAGGCCCTCCAGGTGATGGCAGATCAGCTGGCGACGGCCTGGCAAAATGCCCGGCTCTATGCTCAGGCTCAGGATCAGGCCCGGGAGCTCACTACGCTCCATCGCCTATCTATGGAGTTCTCCCGTTCCCTGAACCTGGTGGAGATCCTGGAGGCCGTATGCCGCGCTTATGTGGAAGTGCTCGGCGCGGATCACAGCGGGGCGGCCCTCTGGGAGAAGGGACGGGACTATGGTGTGGTGGTGGCGGAATACCCCCATCGAGGCTTCCTGGGGGTTCGCATTCCGGTCGACATTGCGTTCACCCGTCAGGTGATGGAGACCGGCGAGCCGCAGTGGGTCTGGGATGTGCTCCAGGATGAACGGATGGAGGCCACCGGGCCTATGGTATCTGGCCTGGGCATCCGTTCCATCGCGGTGGTTCCCCTGGTGGCGCGAGGCGAGGTCATCGCCACTGTGGGTCTGGACTATATCCAGGCCCATCATCGATTCACGCCGGAGGAGCTGCGCCTGGCGCAGACGATCGCTCAGCAGGCGGCCGTGGCCTTAGAAAACGCCCTCCTGTATGAGCAGGCCCAGCGGCAGGCCCGACGGATCCAGACCGCGGCGGAGATCTCCCGTATCATCGTCAGCGTCCTGGACGTGGAGGCGTTGTTGCAGCGGGCTGTGGATCTGGTGCGGGAGCGCTTCGATTATTACTATGTGGGCGCCTTTGTCCTGGATCCATCCGGAGAGTGGGCGGTCTTGCGGGCAGGCACCGGGGAGGCCGGCCGACAGATGGTCGCGCGAGGGCACCGCCTGCGCGTGGGCGGGGAGTCCATGATCGGCCAGGCCTGCGCCCGCCGGGAGCCTGTGATTGCCCAGGATGTGAGCGAGGCGAAGGCCCGTTATATCAACCCCCTGCTCCCCAGCACCCGTGCGGAGATGGCGCTGCCCCTGATCGTGGGCGATCGGGTTCTGGGAGCCCTGACCATTCAGGCCGATCGCCCCCACGTCTTCTCGTCTGAAGATCTTACGGTCCTGGGTATTGTGGCAGACAACCTGGCGGTGGCGCTGCAAAACGCGATGCTCTATGAAGAACAGAAGCTCACGGCGGAACGCCTGCGGGAATTGGACCGGCTGAAGACCCAGTTCATTGCCAACATGTCCCATGAACTGCGGACCCCCCTGAACTCCATCATCGGCTTCAGCCGGGTGATCCTGAAGGGCATCGATGGACCGCTGACGGAAGCCCAGCGGCAGGACATCACAGCGATCCACAACGCCGGGCAGCATCTGCTGGGCCTGATCAACGACATTCTGGACCTTTCGAAGATCGAGGCCGGCCGCATGGAGCTTCACTTCGCCGAGGTGGATATGCGCGAGATCATCCGGGGAGTGATGTCCACGGCCGTCGGCCTCACCCGCGACAAGCCTGTCGAGCTCCGTCAGAAGGTCCCGGAGGATCTCCCGCCGGTCTGGGCGGACGCCCAACGGGCTCGCCAGGTTCTGCTCAATCTGGTCTCCAACGCCGCCAAGTTCACCGATCAGGGCTTCATCGCGGTCCGCGCCTGGGCAGAAGAATCCTTTGTGACCATCAGCGTGCAGGATACCGGGATCGGGATCCCGAGGGAGAGGCAGGAGGAGATCTTCCAGGAGTTCACCCAGGTGGAAAGCGGGACCACCCGACGCTACAGCGGGACCGGGCTGGGCCTGGCCATCGCCCGGCGCCTGGTGGAGCTAATGGGCGGCCGGATCTGGGTGGAGAGCGAGGTGGGGAAGGGCTCTACATTCTTCTTCACGCTCCCGCGGGCTCGCCCTTCTGCTCTGGTGGAACCCCGCTCCGGCCGGCCGGTTGTCCTGTGCGTGGACGACGATCCGGGCGTGATTACCCTCTATCGACGTTATCTGGAGAAGCATGGCTTCGAGGTGGTCGGCCTCACGGACGCCCAGGAAGTTCTGGAGGTCGTGCGGCGGGTCCGCCCGGACGTTATCACGCTGGATATCATGATGCCTCAGAAGGATGGCTGGGCCGTCCTTCAGGAATTGAAAATGGATCCCGAGACCCGGCGGATCCCGGTGATTGTCTGTTCCATTGTGGATGAACGGGGGCGGGGTTTCAGCATGGGGGCGGCGGAGTATCTGGTCAAGCCCTTCACGGAAGAGGAGCTACTGGAAGCGATCCGGCGGGTGGATGGCCGCCCCGGGCCGCTCCGGGTTCTGGTGATCGATGACTCGGAAGATGATCGCCAGCTCATCCGACGGGTTTTGGAGCGCATGGGCGGATATCATGTTCTGGAGGCCCCTGGGGGGCAGGAAGGAACTGCCCTGACGCGCCGGGAGCGGCCGGATTTGGTGATCCTGGATCTGATGATGCCGGAGATGGACGGCTTCATGGTGGTAGAGGCGCTGAAGGAGGATCCGACGACCCGGTCTATCCCGATTATTGTGTTGACAGCCAAGTCGCTGACCGAGGAGGATCGCCAGCGGCTGAACGGGCGGATCGAGGCCCTGCTTCAGAAAGTGGGGGTAGATCCAGAGGCCCTCCTCGCCGAGATTGTGGAGGTGCTGCGGAGGCCTCGATCTTAGCGTTGCACCCTTATGTTTTTGGACAAAGCCCCTTACTTAAAGAGCTTGAGGCCGAC
>JAUQQB010000227.1 GCA_030550075.1 Chloroflexota bacterium
CAAGGATTTTTCCCCCCCCTCCCCACGGCCCTTTGGGCCGTGGGGAGGGGGGAGAAAGGGGGGTGGGGCCATTCCGTTCCACCTTTAGAGCTTTCAACTGCATAACTCCTACCCTGAAAATTTCATCGCCGGAGTTACGCAGTTAAGCTTCTCCCTTCCGGTTTTTTGAGCTGGAACATGCGCCTCCGGCACCCGTCCCAGCTCAAAATAAATGTGATGGAAGGACTTGCTCCACCCATGGAGCGCACCGAGATGGAAAGTCCTGGAGCACGCTTTGTCTAAAGTCCGGTGCATGAAGGTGCCCGTTTGAAAACTCCCTGCTCCGCTCGAGGCCCATGAAAATCCTGGTCGCGCTAACTTATTACCGTCCTCATATCAGCGGGCTGACCATTTATGTCGAGCGGGCTGCCCGGGCCCTGGCCGCCCGGGGCCATGAGGTCCAGATCCTGACCTCCCAATACGACCGGCGCCTCCCCCTGGAGGAGGTCCGGGATGGGGTGCGGATCCGCCGGGTGCCGGTATGGTTCCGGGTCAGCAAGGGGGTCATCATGCCCACGATCGGGATATGGGCCACCCGGCTGGCCCGATGGGCTGATGTGCTCTGGCTTCACCTCCCCCAGTTCGACGCCGCCGGCATCGCCCTGCGCGGGCGCCTCTTCCGGAAGCCGGTCGTCCTGACCTACCACTGCGATGTCACGCTCCCTCCCGGTCTGATCAACCGCCTGGCCAATATCGCGGTTCATCTGATGGATCACCTGGCCGCCCGCCTCGCCGACGCCATCGTGACCTACACGGAGGACTACGCCCGGCATTCTCCATACCTGTCCCGCTATTTGCACAAGGTTCGGGTCATCCCGCCCCCGGTGGAGATCCCGGTCCCCCAACCCGAGGCGGTGGCTGCCTTCCGGGCCCGCTGGGGGCTGGAGAACCGGGTGGTGATCGGGATGGCCGCCCGGCTGGCGGCCGAAAAAGGAGTGGAATATCTCCTGGAGGCCCTCCCCCATATCCTGGCCGTTTACCCCAACGCCCGGGTCCTCTTTGCCGGACCTTATCAAAACGTCCTGGGGGAAGAGGCCTACGCCCGGCGACTGGCCCCCCTCTTCGAGCGCTACCGGGATCACTGGACCTTCGTGGGGGTGCTGGAACCGGAGGAGATGGCTGCGTTCTTCGCCAGCTGCGATGTGGTGGTGCTGCCCAGCCTGAACGCCACGGAATCCTTCGGCCTGGTTCAGGTGGAAGCGATGCTTTGTGGAACGCCCGTCGTGGCCAGCGACCTGCCAGGGGTCCGGGTGCCCACTCAAACCACGGGGATGGGGCGGACGGTGCCCCCACGGGACAGCGCGGCCCTGGCCCGTGCCATCCTGGAGGTGCTGGCCAACCGCCCGGCCTTCTGCCGGCCCCGGGAATGGGTGGAGCAATATTATCACTCTGGGAAGACAGCCGCTGCCTACGAAGCGCTATTTCGTGAACTGAGTGAAATGTATCGCCGATGACCCCGGATTTCCTCTGGCCTCACCTGAAAGAAGTCCCCGCCTTCCGGGCGCTCCTGCGGGGGGTGGAAGCCCGATTCTACCAGGGCCTGGAGATGCCCGCGCCGGTCCTGGATCTGGGCTGCGGGGATGGCCATTTCGCCAGCCTGGCGTTCCCCGGAAAGGCCATGGTGGGGCTGGACCCTGGATGGGAGGCGCTGAAAGAGGCCGCTGCCCGACAAGCGTATCGCTGGGTGGTCCAGGCGGATGGCACCCGCATGCCCTTCCCCTCCGGATTCTTCGGGACGGTGATCAGCAACTCGGTGCTGGAGCATATCCCGGATGTGGAGGCCGTCCTGCAGGAGGTGGCCCGCATCCTTCGACCCGGGGGATATTTCCTGTTCTGCTCGCCCAGCCATCGTTTCGTGGAGTTCCTCTCGGTTTATCGGCTCCTGAGCCGGTTGGGCCTGCGGCGGGCAGCCGAAGCCTACGGACGGCTCTTCAACCGGATCTCCCGCCATTACCACTGTGATGCGCCGGAGATCTGGGCGATCCGGCTGGAGCGGGTCGGCCTGCGGCCGCTCCGCTGGTGGTTCTATTTCTCGCGAGGGGCCATGGCCCTCCTGGAATGGGGTCATCCTTATGGGCTTCCGTCGCTGCTGTGCAAGAAACTCTTCGGGCGCTGGATCCTGGCGCCATGGCGATGGAGCCTGTGGCCGGTGGAACGAATCCTGCGGCCCTTCTACATGGAACCCCCGAATGCGGTGGAGGGCGCTTACTTCTTTATGATTGCGCGGCGGGAGGGAGTGGGATGAAGGGAACTCCCACTCGAAAGGGGCGCGGGCTATGGATGATGGGCGCCGGCCTCCTCTCCGTCCTCGCTCAGCTTCGCCTCGACCAGAGCCCTCGTGACGCTCCCGATCCCTGGGGACTGGTCCTTTATGCGTGGGCACTCCTTCTCCTGGCCTGGGCCTTAACACGAACCGCCTGGCTGGAGGCGGAATGCCCTTGTTCGGGGACCCCTTCGAATCCCCCCACCGTGCGCTGGCCATGGTTGGGGTTGAGCCTGGCCGGCATGCTCATCGCTTTCCTGGACTCCGGCGGCAACCGGTTTCGCCCGCCCGGAGTGATGGCCTGGATCGTGGCGGTGATCGCCTGGTTCCTTGCGTGGTGGAACGCCTCATTCCCTCGCCTTCCGCGAGACGGGCTCCTCCTGCGCGGGCATCATCTGCTGTTCCTCCTGATCCTGGCCCTCGGGATCGGCTTCCGCTACTGGGATCTCTGGAACCTCCCCCTCGATGTGAACAGCGATCACGCGGAGAAACTGTTAGACGTGCGGGATGTCCTGAACGGCGAACACCGAATCTTCTTTCCCCGGAACACCGGCCGGGAGGCCTTTCAGTTCTATCTGGCCGCCGCCACGATCCGCCTTTTCGGAATGCCGTTGCACAAGTTCACGCTGCAGGTGGGCACGGCCTTCATCGGGGTGCTGTTGCTCCCCGCCCTTTACCTCCTGGGCGCCAGCCTGTGGGGGCGATGGGGAGGGATCTGGACCGTGTTCCTGGGCGCGGTGGCTTCATGGGCCGTGATCCCCGCGCGGGTGGGGCTGCGCTATCCCTTCCTGCCCACCTTCGCCGCCTGGTCGCTATCTTTCCTGATCCAGGGACTGCGCTCCGGAAAGCGCACCGATTTCCTCTGGATGGGGCTCTTCCTGGGCGTGGGGCTGTATGGCTACTCCCCCTTCCGGGGGATGCTGGCCGCTCTGCCAGCGGCCTTCCTCACGGTGTGGCTCGCGCGGCGCGGCTGGCGGACGGAGGAGGGGCGGCGACAGGCGAGGGACTTCCTCATCGGGATGCTGACCGCCCTTCCGGTGCTGGCCCCGATGCTCCGGTTCATCGTGGACTACCCCGAGATCTTCTTCTACCGGCTGATGACGCGGGTCTCCACCTGGGAAAAGCCCATTGAAGGGAATCCCCTCCTCATCCTGGCCGACAACATCCGTCGGGCGCTGCTGATGTTCCACTGGACCGGCGATGAGGTCTATGTAGCGACCATCCGGTTTCGACCGATGCTGGATCCGGTGATGGGCGCCCTGTTGGTCCTGGGCGGAGCAGCGGCTCTCCTCTGGATGCTCCGCCATCGGGATCCGGTCCCGCTGGCCGTGCTGATGGCAGGGTTCGTTATGCTATTCCCTTCCGCTTACAACCTGCCCTTCCCTCGGGAGAACCCAAGCACCGTGCGGGCAGCGGGCGCCCTGCCCCCCGTCCTCGTCCTCGCCGCGCTGGTCCCCGCCTTGTGGACTGCGAGGTGGAGTTCCTTCCGTCGCGGGCGGTGGGTTGGATGGGGAGCTGCAGCGCTGCTGGTCCTCGTCCTGATCCGGATCAACGCGGATCGCATCTTTCGGGAGTATGCGACGACCTACTGTCGCATCGTCCTGAACGCCTCAGATGCTGCGGAGATCCTGCGGGGGTTCTACGCCGGAGGCGGACCGGGAACTAACGCCTTCTATGTGGCGTATCCATACTGGTTCGACTCACGGCTGATCGGGATGTGGCTGGGAGATCTCGACTGGCCTTACACGATCTGGCATGAGGATCTTCCCCAAGCCCTGGAAGCCCACCAGCATTTGCCAGGCCCCAAACTATATCTGGTGCATCCGGAAGACCGTGCCTCGCTGGCCGCGCTCCAGGCTACCTATCCGGAGGGCTGGTGGGTGCTCCGACCTCGTGTCCATTGTGATGGGCTGGGGATCATCGTGTTCCACGCTCCGCCAGCCCCCCCGTAAAGGAAAAGGGCAGGAGCCTGGAGCCCCTGCCCTTTTCCTTTGAGCCCTTTCCTCTCAGGCCGGCCGCCGCTGCAGGACGAGCTCCTCCACCGGCTGGAGGATCACGCCGATCCAGAAGCCCAGAAGCATCACCTGGGAGAAGAACATCACCAGGTTAATGCCCGACGTGGAGGGACTGGTGTGCCCTGCGGCCAGACCGAAGAAGGCGTTCATCGTCATCCCACCCAGCAGGGCAATGGCCACCAGGATCCCCGCCACCCGCCGCAACACCCCGTTCAAACGAGGAGCCAGGAACAGAAGATAGAGGGCACCAGCGATCAGGCCCAGACCGGTCAGCAGCTCTCCCCACTGAACCAGGTTCCCAAACAGGGTCGCGTTGGCGGTGGCCGGACCCGTGAGGAAGGCCTTCATCCAGGGATAGGGATTCTTCTCGGCAAAGCGAGCCAGGGTCTGGGGCAGGCCGGCGACGAACTTGCCGCCCGTCTCCAGCTTCTCCAGGCCGCCATGCAGCCACTCGTAGCCGATCACGATCTGAATGAGCAGCAACCAGATGCGCGCCAAGCGATCCATTGCAGGCCTCCTGCTCAGGGTTTTTCCGCTTCTCACTGTAATCGGAAAGACCCTTCTCCATGTAGAGGCCTGTGTCCCGAATTTCCCGGGGCATCTGTCCTTAAAATCGAGGCATGCTCGCCATTGAGGGTGACTGGGCTAGAAATTGAGGGAAGATGATCCTCTATTTCCCGCGGCGATAGCGCACCGATTTGCCAGCTGAGCGAGCAGTTGGGCAAATTCATCGAATCGAACGATCTCCATCTATTTCCTCACGACTTTGAGAATACCCTATTACGGCTCGCGCAGTTCGAAGCCACATCGGTGGACCGGAGAAAGCTCCTCCCTCTCCGGGAGAATCTCTGGCAAATATGAATAGGAGTTACGCCGTTCGGGGCTCGCGAGAAGAGGTAAAATGGCCCCACCCCCCTTTATCCCCCCTCCCCACGGCCCTTGGGGCCGTGGGGAGGGGGGATAAATA
>JAUQQB010000228.1 GCA_030550075.1 Chloroflexota bacterium
AGGGGGGTGGGGCCATTCCGTCCCACCTCTAGAGCTTTCAACTGCGTAACTCCTAATCATGATTGGGCGGCCTCCGGTTCCTCGAGCCGGATTGCTTTCCGTTCGGAGGGCCTGGAGGGGGCCCGTTCTACCAGAAATCTCTTGATCCACACCGACAAAGAGAGACCATCTGGAATTCCGGAGGAAGCCATGAGCCGGGTTCTTCGATGGCTGAAGCAATGGCCGTGGCCGTTAATCTTGACCGCGCTGGGATTCGTGCTCCTCAGCAATCTGGCCGCCTCCGCTTTCTGGGATTTCCTGAACGGTTCATTGCGGGGAGGGATCCTGGCGCTGGCATCGCTCGTGCTGACCACCATCGTCACCCTAATCCTTTACGAACTTCGCCACCAATTTCTACAAATTAATATATCAGAACGAGCAACTCAAAACGCAAAATGTGCTATTCTGTTTCTTAGCAAATCGAATATTCCGCTAGATTCAATTAAAACAGAATTTTCAAATTTAGATCCAGACCAGCCGCCCTCCGACATAAAGCAGTGGAACTGGTTGCCATTGCTACGTGCCCTGTCCCCATACCGAAGGAATCCAAGCGGGATTCGGATTTATCTCATTTGCTCCATGGAATCGTGCTCCCAAATTGATGAAGCCTGTTCGATTATCAAGGGTTATTTTCATAATCAAGATGTAGAAATCATGCACAACAAAGGAAATCCAGCAAATTTCTTTGATATAGATGATGTGATAAACAAAACCGCGCAAGCGATTCATCTATTAGGGATACATCCGTCCCGAATTGTAATTGATGTGACGGGTGGGACGAAAATCGCCAGCATTGCAGGGATGTTAGTGGCTGTTCAGCGAGGAACGATGTTTCAGTATGTGCAAACGCAGCATCCTCACAAGATTCTGGGCTTTCAGGTGGGACTGCGACTGCCGGAAGTTCCAGCATAATACAGCCTGATCCCGTGATCCCATTCCTCTGTTTTCCTACCCAAGGGTCTGCGCCTCCAAAGCAAACAGGATTTGTCATTAAATGTCTATTTAGCAATAATATATCACTTAATAATTTTCAAGTTTCGTATTATATTCGGTTAAAAATCATTTTTATACTAATTTTCCGTCGAAATGAGTCGAGGTCTAGACTTCTTAATCTGGCTGTGCTCACAGGATTCGATCCGGATTTGACCGAGCATATCCGGATCTTCCGTTGTGGTTGAGATATGATTATAATAAGTCTCGGATCTGTTGTAATATAGGTTTTTAAAAATCGCATATTATTTCTTCAATTCGTAAAAGATCCTAATAATTTTCTGATATTATTATAGGACTAGGAAGGGTTGGAAAAGGAAAAATCCCTAAAGAGGGATGGAAACAAAAAATTTCGAAGGCGGTCCCACATCATCACTTGAAGTTGGAAAAGGAAAAATCCCTAAAGAGGGATGGAAACGCTGAGTTGCCGTCGGCGGTGGCTGAGTTGCCGTCGGCGGGTTGGAAAAGGAAAAATCCCTAAAGAGGGATGGAAACCCCTCCTCACCCCACTCACCCTCCTCACCCCACTCACCTTGTTGGAAAAGGAAAAATCCCTAAAGAGGGATGGAAACCCGTTGGCCCAGGACTAGGCGTCGCCGTCGGCCCAGGAGTTGGAAAAGGAAAAATCCCTAAAGAGGGATGGAGACGTATTTTGGAAGAGATCTCAACTTTCTGGCTTGGCCAAGCGGAAAGGTCCATGAAGCAGGAGGCAAACCCAGGCGCAGGCGCTCAGCCCACCCCTTGGGCAGACGCGAGGAGGGATGTCCTCGCCCAGGATCAGGGTGGATCACAGGGACCGGATCTCTTGCATCGTCCGGTCAGGGGTGAAAAAGGAGCACGGAGGTCGGGGTATTCGTTTATGGGGGGGTTGACATTAGGAAGTGATCCGCTTCTCCATACCCTCTCTTGAGCACAGCCAAAGAAATGGAGGGTCGGGGCGCCTTCAGCGCGCTCCCAGCCCCTTTGCCTGGGTTCATGATGGAGCTCGCATGTATGGATTGGATGAGCCTGCTGCGTTCATGTCCGTATAATCGCCTCTTTCAAATCGCCCAGACCCTTCAAGCGCTCCCCACGCGCCAGCGCATCCATCGAGCCCGTCTCCTCCAGGCCCTGGAGCGCTATCTCTCCCAACCGGAACATCCCGCGATGCTACTCCAGACGCTTCCCCCCATTCCACGCGCGATCTTAGAGGCCCTGGAACGCGCGGGCGGTTCTATGACGCTCGCCGAATTCGCCCGGCGATTCGGTCCTCTCCACGCCCGCCCTGCAGAGGATCTCCAGCGCCGGGGCCTGATCTTCCCCATCCATCACGCCGTCTACCTCCCGGACGAAATCCGACCCCTGCTGCGCCGATCGCCGCCCCCTCCCGCTCCGGAAAGCCCTCCGCCCGGGATGACGCTCCAGCTCGATCTATGCTCCCTCCTGGCCCTGATGGAGAGCCAGCCCCTCTCCCTTCACGGACGATGGTTCACTCCCTCCACATTGCGATCCATCGCCTCGTTTCTCCATCTCCCCTTCCCGGAGGCCCGTCGGGAGCACGAGATCCCCTACCTGGCTTTCCTTCACGACCTCCTGGAAGCGGCCGGGCTGGCCCGTTCCGCCCGGGGAGCGCTTTCCATAACCCCGGAGGCCATGGGCTGGCTGGAATCGCCCTATCCCGAGCGCGCCCGCCATCTCTGGAACGCCTGGTGGGAAAGAGAACCAGCGCCCTCCCGCTTCCCTCACGCGCTCGCCCGGCTCCCCCGCATGGCGCTGCGCATGGCGATTCAAGACGCCCTGGATCAATGGCCGGAGGACGCCCGGATTCCGTGGGGGGAGCTGGCTCAGGCCGTCTATGCGCATCTGGTCGCCCTGCTCCCTCCGCGCCAGCCGGCCCCGGAGCCAGACCTTCTCCACGCTCATCTTCCGCTGCTTCTGGCCTGGATGGGTCTTCTGCTTCCCCCGGAGGGCGAATGCGCCGGCATGACCGCCCTGGGACGATGGCTGCTTCGAGGCGGCCCGCGGCCGGCCGATCTCATGGAACATTTCCAGCCAGGCCAGGCGACCATGGAGGGAGATCCCCACGGCCTGCGGATCATTGGCGATCTCCCCCTGGCGCTGCGGTTTGAACTCCGCATCTGGGCGGAGCCGATCAGCCCTACCGTGGATCGCCTGACCCCGGATCGGATCGCCGCCGCCATCGCCTGGGGACGGCGTCTGGAGGATTTCGAGGCCCTCTGGGAGCGAATCTGGGGGAAGAAAACCGATCCGGACCTTCGGTCGCTTCTCCAATCATGGGCCATGGCGGCCCGGCCATGGGGCCTGCGCGCTATCCTCGTCTTTGAAGGCGATCCCAAATCACTCCCCCCTCGACTGCGATCCCGCCTGGGTCCGGAGATCCGGCCGGGACAATGGATCATCCGCGATCCCCGACCGGAGCCCTGGATTCGGGCGCTGCAGCGCCTCGGCTGGCCGGCCCGTGAGCCCTGCTCCCTCCGCATTGGCCCGGATCCCTCCACGGTGGATGCCGCGTGGCTCTGGCTGGGGGTGGAGCTGGGCTTGCGAGCGGCCCGCCGACGGGGGAGGACGCTTCCGCCCTTACGGCGCCTGCGGGATCGCCTGGCCCGAATCGCCGATCCGCTGGCCCTGGAAGGAGCGCGGGCGTTGCTGGAACAGATCGAAGGACCTGCGATAGCCTCTCCCCAGCCATCCGGAGCCATACAATGGGAGACCCTCCTGAAGGAAGCGGTTCGGGAGGGCCGGCCGATTGAGCTGATTTATGCTCACCCTTCCGCCGATCGCCTGACGGCTTATTCGGTGCTTCCTCTTCGCCTGTTCCCCCCTGGACGCGGACGGCCACAGCCGATTCTGCTCGCGCTGGATCTGAACAAAGGGGAAGAACGGAATTTCCGTCTGGATCGCATCCTCGAGGTCCTCCCTATGGAGGTCGGGGGATACGCCCCATCATCTCAAAGCCGGCCATAGGGCCATTGGAGGCCCCAGGCATCGCCCGTCCTTTTGATCTTGATGTGGGAGCAATGGCGGACCCGTGCTCCCATGGGGAATGCGGAAACGAGGGCCGGCACGCCTAAACCCAGTAGATAGGCGAGAGACGGGTCACCTCCCCCTGACCCATGATCCGGATGCGCGCTACGCATCCCTGACAGAGGAAATAAAAACGCACGCTGTCTTCCTGCGGGTCAATCAGGGATCGAAGCCGCTCCTGGAGGCGCTGGATTTCAGGGAAGCCCAGATTGGCCTCAAAGACGCTGTATTGCACCCGCGTTCCGAAATCCTTTAATGCCTGACAGACTCGATCCCGACGGCGGTCATCGGGGATGTCATAGCTAACGACCACGAACACAGGGGCCTCCTTTCCTTGCCTCGCCTCTATGGGATCTTCCCGCTGCGGGAAGGCAACCACCTCTCGCAGGGAGCGTAGGGACGGTTCATAAAAACCACAAAGGACACGAAGGATATTTTGTAGGACTTACGCAGTTCGTTTCCCATGGGGGCAAGGATTTTTCTCCCCCCTCCCCACGGCCCCAAGGGCCGGGGGGGGGGGGGTGAAAGGGGGTGGGGCCCCCCCCCCCCCCCCCCCCCCCCCAAAAAATCTTTTTTACCCCCCCCCCCCCCCCCCCCCCCGGGCCGGGGGGAGGGGGGAGAAAGGGGGGTGGGGCCATTCCGTCCCACCTTTAGAGCTTTCAACTGCGTAACTCCTAGCAAAATAACGCTGAGGATCTGGACTTATATCGCCTTCCCCATGGTCATCCCCATTCCTTGGGCTGTGCGATGACCGGTGCCACACCAGAAAGCATAAGAGACCAGCAAATCGATAGCCAATCGCTCCCATTGGGCCAGATCGATCGCCCGCATGATCACCTCTCCCACGCATCCAATCGTGACCCCCTCGTGGCTCTGAACAGGAACGGTCTGAAGCCGATAGGCGCTTACAGCCAGTCCATGCCGGGCGCGCGGGATCAACTCCTCCGGCAAAGGAACGGTTCCGAAGGCCCACCAGCGACGTAACCATGAGCTGATCAGGCGCTCCGGAAGCGGAAACGGGAGATGTCTCCCCTCGTCATGAAAAGCGGCCGGGGTTACGAACCGAATCCGCCAGCGCTCGGGCTTCCCTGAGGCCAGCAGATGCCGTTCAACCAGCTCCTGAAGATCCACGCGAGCAGCCCACGGATGCTCGGCTGCGTCCAAAATCACTCGGACCACTTTCCACGAGAGGCCCCCCAGAGGCAGTTCCTGAGGAA
>JAUQQB010000229.1 GCA_030550075.1 Chloroflexota bacterium
GGGCCGCGGGGAGGAGGGAAAGAGAGCCAACTGCGTAACTCTCAACGGATTCAACCTATAGGCTCAGGAGGCGAGATGGCCATCGAGCGGGTCCAACAGGTGGAGATCCAGGAGGAAGTGCAGCAGGCCTACCTCTCTTATGCCATGAGTGTGATTGTGGCGCGGGCGCTGCCGGATGTGCGGGATGGGCTGAAGCCGGTGCAGCGCCGCATCCTGTATGTGATGCACGAGATGGGGCTGCATCCCAGCGCCCCTTACAAGAAGTCGGCCCGGATTGTGGGGGAGGTGCTGGGGAAGTTCCACCCCCACGGGGATATGGCGGTGTATGAGGCCCTGGCCCGGATGGCCCAGGATTTCACCATGCGCTACCCCCTGGTGGACGGGCAGGGGAATTTCGGGTCGGTGGATGGGGATCCGCCGGCGGCGATGCGCTACACGGAGGCGCGGCTGACGGCGATGGCGGAGGAGCTGCTGGCCGATCTGGAGAAGGAGACGGTGGATTGGGTGGACAACTTTGATGGTTCGCTGCGGGAGCCGGTGGTGCTGCCGGCGAAGGCGCCGCAGCTGCTGATTAACGGGGCCTCGGGGATCGCCGTGGGGATGGCCACCAGCATCCCCCCCCACAACCTCGCCGAAGTCTGCGACGCCCTGTGCTACATGATCGACAACTGGGGCCGCCTGGATCGCATTACCGTTGATGATTTGATGGCCTTCATTAAAGGTCCGGATTTCCCAACCGGTGGGGTGGTTTTCCGTTATGCGGATGATGGCGAGACCGACGCCGTGCGAGCGGCTTACGCAGTCGGGAAGGGGCAGTTTATCGTCCAGGCGCGTGCCCACATTGAGGAGGCGGAACGGGGAAAGGTTCGCATCGTGGTGACGGAGCTGCCCTATCAGGTGAACAAGGCGGCCCTCATCGAGCGGATCGCTGAACTGGTCCGCGAGGGACGGATCGAGGGGATCACGGATCTGCGCGATGAATCCGACCGGCGGGGGATGCGGCTGGTCATCGAGGTGGCCCGAACCGCCGATCCACGGGAGGTGCTGGCGGCCCTCTACAAACACACGCCGATGCAGACCACCTTCGGCGTCCAGATGCTGGCCCTGGTGGATGGGGAGCCGCGCTTGCTTCCTCTGAAGAAAGTCCTCCAGCTCTTCCTGGAGCATCGCCAGCAGGTGATCCGCCGTCGCAGCGAATATGAGCTGGCCCGGGCCCGGGAGCGCGCCCATATCCTGGAAGGGTTGCTGACCGCCCTGGCCCATCTCGATGAGGTGATCGCCCTGATCCGGCGATCGAAGGATGCGGAGGAAGCGAAGGCGGGCCTGATGCGGCGCTATCGACTAACGGAGGTCCAGGCGCTGGCCATTCTGGAGATGCCCCTGCGGCGGCTGGCGCGGCTGGAACGGGAGAAGATCGAGGCTGAATATAAGGAGAAGCAACGCCGGATCCGGGAGCTGGAGGACCTGCTGGCCCATCCGAAGAAGATCCTATCGGTGATCCGGGAGGAGCTCCAGGAGCTCAAAGCGAAATACGGAGACGCGCGGCGGACGTTCATCGCGGACCGGGCGCGCGGTGCCCTCACGGTGGAGGACCTTATGCCGGATCAGCCGGTCTGGGTGGCGATCACGGCCGGTGGCCGGATGGTCCGAACGCCGTTGCGAGGCGGGCCGGCATGGCCTCATGGGGACCGACCGGTGGCGCTGGTGCGGGGGAGCACCCGTGGCGCAGTGGTCCTCTTCACCAACCGGGGGACGGCGGCGGTTGTGGCCGTGCATCGGATCCCGGAGGGCGAGGAAGGGATCCCGATTCCGGATCTGATCGCTCTCCCGGAGGATGAAACCGTAGTGGCTGCGCTGCCCATGCCGGGACGGATCGATGCGAACGGGGCAGGCCCTTATGTGTTCCTCGTGACCCGGAATGCGATGTGCAAGCGCGTGGCCTGGGCGGACCTGAACCGTCCTGGTGCCTTCCCGGCGATGGGTATCGCGGAGGAGGACGCGCTGGTGGCGGCCTTCACTACCTATGGGGACGGGGAGATCCTTCTGGCCACCGCAGCAGGCCAGGCCATTCGATTCGCAGAGGAAGAGGTGCGGGTAATGGGTTTAAGCGCCGCCGGGGTGCTGGGCATTAAACTGGGTGAGAAGGATCAGGTGATCGGGGCGACTCTGGTGAAGCCCCAGGGGGCCATCGTCATCGGGACGGCCCAGGGCTTTATGAAGCGCACGGCGGCGAAGGAATATCCACGACAAGGCCGGTATGGCGTGGGCGTGCAGACAGCGACGATTTCGGCAAAGACCGGGCCCGTGGTTGGGGTCGCCGCGGTGGAAGAGGATGAGACCCTGTGGGTGGTGGGCAGCCGGGGGACGGTGAAAGCCGTGAAGGTGAAGGATCTCCCTCGGGTCGGTCGGGCGCGGCCCGGGACAGCTGTGGTCAGTCTGAAGAACAACGAGACGGTGATCCGTGTGATCGCCCCGGCGCTCTACGAAAAAAAGTTGGGCGGGCGGAACGGCCAAAAGGAGCGCCGGGCTAAGAACAGCCGATAGAGCTGGATAGGCGCCTATCGGCCTCCCCTGGCTAAAGGTCAACCGCATAAGCGCCCGGATAGCGATTTGTGTCTGGAGCGATGATCGATGAGTCTCTGGCTTCTGGGAACCTCGGGCGCTGTGCCAGATCCCCGGCGGGACTACGTCAGTCTGGTCGTGGAGGACGCAGGCTGCCTGATTCTGATCGAGGCAGGCGGATCCCCGTTCCATCGCCTGGGTCGTATGGGCCTGGACCCCATGCGTCTGGAGGGGGTTTTCCTCTCCCATCGTCATCCGGATCATCTCAGCGGGCTGCCGGTGCTTCTGATGGGATTATGGCTGCAACGGCGAGCCCGGCCGCTCTGGATCGCCGGCCCGGAGGATACGCTGGAGCGGGCCCGCGCGTTGCTGGAGCTGTTCGAGTGGCGGTCCTGGAACGGAATGTTCCCGGTGAACTGGCGACCGATCCCCCTGGAGCCCGGGGCAGTGGTGGAAACGACCGGAGGGATCCGTTTGATCACCGCCCCCGTTTCCCATAGCGTCCCCACCCTGGCCATACGGATCGAGCTCCTGGAGGGAGTAGCGGTCTACTCCGCGGACACGGAGCCCTGTCCGGAGCTGATTCGCCTGGCCCGCGGCGCAGATGTCCTGATCCACGAGGCAACGGGTTCATATCCAGGCCATACTCCTCCAGAAAGGGCTGGATGGGTTGCAAACCCCTGCTGTGAATTCTATACGCCGAGAGCGTGCTGTTGGCGCAGAATAAATGCTACAGCCGTGAGAAGAACTCGCCAGGCAAGCCCCCGAAAGGTCCTGGCCCGATGAAATTCCAGGAGAAAATAGTCCTTCAACAGAGAAAGCGTGGTCTCAATCCGGCGGCGCACCCGATTGAACGTTCGCCAAAAGGCAGGGTCCCACCGCCGACGGCTATTCCGTCTGGGCGGAATGAGCAGATACTGGCCTCGGGCTTTCAACCTCTCCACCAACTCTTGCGACCAGAAGCCCTTATCGGCCAGCCGCCAGCCGGGCACTTCGTGCTCCAGCATCCACCCGGCAATCTCCCGGTCGTCCAGATCGGCGGGAACCAGCGCCAGCCGGAACGGGAGCCCCTCCAGCGTGCAGAGGAGGACCAGTTTGTAGCCATAGCACACCGCCTTTTCGGTGACCGAAAAGCCTCGGCCAGCGGGAAAGAGGTCGTCCTCCCGAAAGAGCCGCCGCCGGGTGGCCCGGGCCAGTTTCACCACCGGAAGGGCCGAAGTGTCCAGGATAGCCCAGAAGGTCTCTGCGTGAGCCGTCAGATAGCACAAAAAGGCATTCAGAAGGGGAAGCAAAGACCGGGCTCGCCGGTTAAAGTTCCCGTCCTCTGGGAGGTGCGGAAACCAATCGGGATGATTGGCTCGCATCCAGCGGAGAAATCGCCGCTCCGAGCATCCCGGCATAATCAGAAGATGCAGGAGGGAAAGGGTCAGGATTTCGGCATCCGTGCATTGAGGTTTCGGGCCTGGCCGGGATGCGACCATTGCGGCTCCTTGCTGGCGATACCACTCGTCTGCCAGAATAAGGATTTGGATTGCCAGGGTTTCGTCATCCATAGAGCCCTCCCTATCCGCTCTCTCCCAGGCCTGTAGTATCGGCGAAACCCTGGCCTTGTCAACAGAATCGAATTCACAGCATAGGTTTGCAAGGGAAGCGAGCGTGCGGCGGCTGGTTCTGGTGCATGTGCCGCCGGAGGTCGATGAGGAGGAATGGAAGACGCGCGCCCGGGAGGCCTTTGAGGGTCCGGTTGAGATCGGATGGGATGGCATGCGGGTTCTGTGACCCGGCCTGTTACCCCCCAATTCCCCTGAGGAGATCGCAATGGAGCTTGACCCTGAAGATGTCCGCCCGCTATATGCGGATCGCGATCCGGTCCATGATTTCGAACATATCCTGCGAGTCATGCATCTGGCCGAACGGATCGCCTGTATCGAGGGGGCAGATCGAGCAGTGGTACGGGCGGCCGCGTTGCTTCACGATGTATGTCGTGAGGAAGATCACGCCGTCGCCTCCGCGGCCTTCGCCCGTCGGTGGCTGGCAGACCGAGGGGCATCTCCCGAGTTCATTGAGGCTGTCGCTCACGCCATCGAAGCTCATCGGTTCCGAGAGCCCCGCGTCGCCCGCACGCTGGAGGCCCGTGTGCTCTTCGACGCCGATAAGCTGGATGCCATGGGGATCATCGGCCTGGCCCGTCTCTTCGCCTACAGCGGTGTCCACCGATATCCGCTCTGGAGGGCGATTGGGGAAGAGGAGACGGACGCAGACTCCGCCGCCCATGAGTTCTTCCACAAGATCCGCTTCCTGCCTGAGCGGATGCAGACAGAGACCGGACGGCGATGGGCGGAAGTCCGTCTGGCCCGAATGCGCCAGGCCATCGAGTGGCTGGAGACAGAAATCCGTGGGGAGGATCTCGAAGGCTGGTAAGATCCGACGGACGCTTTCGCCCCATCCTCCTTCGGTCCAGAGAGCGGTGGAGAGGACGGGGAAGATTTGGGGGCCCTCCCTCAAGGTTTGAGTTCCTTCCCTGGATGATTTGACAAGCTTTCTTCGGGTTGCCTATATTGATCATGCTGGAACTGAAACCCCGCTGGCCTGAACCGGCGGGGTTTTCTATGATGGTTCCTCTCCGGAGGGCTGGCTCTCTGAAGAATCGGGAGCACGCCTTCGGGGTTCCGCCCGCCGCCGGCAGCCTGTTTGCTTGACCTC
>JAUQQB010000230.1 GCA_030550075.1 Chloroflexota bacterium
CCGCCCCCAAAGCCCCCATGGGAAACGAACTGCGTAAGTCCTATCCTGCTTTAAAGGGCGCATCTTCGAATGCGTTCATGGAGCAGTCCGGGAAGACCATCCTTCATGCTTCGCACACGGCCCCCCGGGCGGCGGAGGAGACCAGATGGACATATTTGGCGAAGAGCCCCCGTGGATACTTCGGCGGCGGCGGGGTCCAGGCCGCCCGGCGGCGGGCCAGCTCTTCTTCAGAGAGCTCCACGTTCACCACCCGATGGTCCACATCAATCACGATGATATCGCCATCGCGGAGCAACGCCAGCGGGCCTCCGACAGCAGCCTCTGGGGAGATGTGACCGATCATCAATCCATGGGTGGCTCCCGAGAACCGGCCATCCGTGAGGAGGGCGACCTCATCCTTCAGCCCCTGGCCCACCAGAGCGGCGGTGACCACCAGCATCTCTCGCATCCCCGGCCCTCCCTTCGGGCCCTCATAGCGCACCACGACGACATCGCCCGGCTGAATCTGGCCACTATTGATCATCTGGAAGGCATCTTCCTCCCGATCGAAGACGCGCGCCGGGCCGCGATGATAGCGTTTGGTCGTTCCCGTGATCTTCAGAACGCCACCCTCTGGGGCGAGGTTGCCTCGCAGGATGACATAGCCGCCAGTGGGATGTAGCGGGCGGCTCACCGGTCGAACCACATCCTGATCCTCCGGGAAAACCACGCCGGCCAGGCGCTCGGCGATGGTCTCGCCGGTGATGGTGCGGCATTCCCCATGGAGCAACCCCGCGTCCAGCAGCGCCTTCATCACCACGGGCACTCCGCCAATGCGGTCCACATCCGCCATCACATAACGGCCAGCGGGCTTCAGATCTGCCAGATGAGGGGTCCGTTCGCTGACCTGCTCGAAGTCCTCGAGGGCCAGAGACACTCCAGCCTCGTGGGCGATGGCCAGCAAGTGAAGGATCAGGTTCGTGGATCCGCCCATAGCGGCGACCACCGCAATGGCGTTCTCGAAGGCCTCCCGGGTCATCACATCCCGGGGCCGGATGCCCATCTCCAGGATGCGGACGATCGCCCGGCCTGTCTCATAGGCCAGCTCCTCCCGGGCCCGGCTGGGGGCGACGGGTGCGGCCCCGTTGGGGAGTGTTAGCCCCAGGGCCTCAAAGGCAGAGGCCATCGTGTTGGCGGTGAACATCCCCCCACACGCCCCATACGTAGGGACGGCGGCTTCCTCCAGCTCCCGCAGCTCCTCGACGGTCATTCGCCCGCGGCTCACCGCGCCCACCGCCTCGAAGACATCCTGGATGGTCACCGCACGCCCGCGCCAGTTCCCGGGTGGGACGCTTCCCCCATACAGGTAGATCGAGGGCAAGTTCAGGCGGGCCATGGCCATCACGCAGGCGGGCTGGGTTTTATCACAGCCTCCGATGGTCACCATGGCGTCCAGCTGATAGGCTACGGCGGCGAGCTCGATGGAATCGGCGATCAGCTCCCGGCTGACCAGGGAGGCTTTCATCCCCTCATGGCCCATCCCAATCGCGTCGTTGGCCGGGACGGCGTTGAACTCAATGGGCGTCCCACCAGCGTCCCGGATCCCCTGTTTGACGAGTTCCGCCAGGCGGTTAAGATGGTGATTACAGGGTTGAGCCTCGAACCAGGTGTTGGCGACGCCGATGAAGGGCCGGTGGAGATCTTCATCTCGCAACCCGACGGCCCGGAACATCGCTCGGTGTGGAGCCCGTTCCAGACCCTCGGTCACCCGTGCGCTGCGATGCTTACGCCCGTTCGATCCAACAGCCATCGGAGGACCTCCTGAGTGCTAAAGTCGAGGTAGGATTTGAAACCTACCCTTTCCATTCCTTCAGGATATACCGAGCGATAGCCTCCCCCATCTCCCGCGTTCCGACGATGCACGTCTCGCCATCGGCGATATCCGGGGTGCGATAGCCTGCTGCGAGCACGGCTTCCACCGCTCGTTCGATCGCCTGAGCTTCGGCTTCCAGTCCAAAGCTATAGCGTAACATTAACGCGCCGCTCAGGATCGCCCCAATCGGATTGGCCAGGTTGCGCCCGGCGATATCCGGCGCGGACCCATGCACCGGCTCGAAGAGGCCGAGCGGTGTTTCCCCCAGCGAGGCCGAGGGGAGCATCCCCATGGATCCCGCCAACACAGCCGCTTCATCGGTCAGAATATCCCCAAACATATTCTCTGTCACGACCACATCGAAGACCGCCGGACGCCGGATGAGATGCATCGCGAAAGCATCCACCAGGATGTGCTCCAGGGCGAGTGCGGGGAATTCCCGCCGGATCACCGCTTCGGTCACCTGCCGCCAGAGGCGGGAGGCCGCCAGCACATTGGCCTTGTCAACGGAAGTCAGCTTCTTCCGACGGCCTTGCGCGAGGCGGGCGGCCAGCCGAACCACCCTTTCAATTTCCGGGCGGGTGTAACGCATCGTATCGTAAGCCTCATTGCCATCCGGCCCAGCTTCCTGACGGGGGCCGAAATACAGGCCTCCCGTGAGCTCCCGGACGAAGAGAATATCCACCCCACGCACGATTCCCTCTTTCAGCGGGGTCGCGTGGACCATGGCCGGGAACACGCGAACGGGGCGGAGGTTGGCAAACAGGTCGAAGGCCTTGCGCAGGCCCAGCAGGCCCTGCTCCGGGCGCACCGGCGCGGTGGGGTCATCCCACTTCGGTCCGCCGACAGCCCCCAGGAGGATCGCATCCGAACGCCGACAACGCTCCAGAGTTTCTGGGGGAAGAGGGGAGCCGGTCGCATCGATCGCGGCTCCCCCGATGAGGGCCTCGTGGAACTCGAAGCGATGTCCAAAACAGTGTCCTATAGCCTCCAGGACCCGTAAGGCCTCGGCGATCACTTCCGGCCCGATTCCATCCCCCGGCAGCACAGCGATCATGAAGCGTCCCATGATGTGTGCCTCTTTCCCATGAAGGTTCTGGCTTTTGGGGATAGGGATTACGCATCCGGTTATCCGATTCCGAACTCCAGGCTGTCCTGCAGGGCCAGCCGGCTGGCCTCCAGGATGTTGGTGGAAGCCCCCACCGTCCGCCACACGCGCTGGCCATCGGTGCTCTCGATCCATACCCGCACCCGGGCCGCCGTGCCGGCGTCTCCATTGAGGATATGGACCCGATAGTTCGTCAGATGGACACGGGCCAGAACCGGATAGCGAGGAAGGAGCGCCTTGCGCAGCGCGGCGTCCAGGGCATTGACTGGGCCGTTGCCTTCGGCGGCGGTGTGCACGGTCTCTCCATCCACCCGAACCTTCACCGCGGCCTCCGCGACCGGGTCCCGGCCGTTCCGTCGCTCCACCATCACGACGTAGTCGAGAACCTCAAAGGGCGGGGCGTAATCTGGCTGCGCGTGTCGCAGCATCAGAATCACCGAAGCCTCTGCATCCTCGAAGTAGAAACCCTCGTTCTCCAACGCCTTAATACGACGCACTGCCGCCTGCACCGCTGGATCATCAGGATCCAAGCGCAGCCCGAACTCCATCGCTTTGGCGACAATGTTCCCGCGCCCGGAGAGCTCCGAGACCAGGACCCGCTTGACGTTGCCCACGCGGGCCGGATCGATATGCTGGTAGCTTTCCTCGACCTTCAGGATGGCAGCAACGTGGATGCCGCCCTTATGGGCGAACGCGCTGGCCCCCACATAGGGCTGGTGAGAATCGTGGGGAAGATTGGCCACTTCCGCCACAAAACGGGAGATCTCAGTCAGGCGGGCCAGCTGTTCGTCGGTCACGCAGTCGATGCCCATCTTGAGCTTGAGGTTGGCGATGATGGAGATCAGGTTCGCGTTGCCCACCCGTTCCCCGTAGCCATTGATCGTGCCCTGGATCTGACGCACCCCCCGACGCACTGCCGCCAGAGAGTTGGCTACCGCCAGCTCGCCGTCATTATGGGTGTGGATGCCCAGGGGAACGGAAACCGACCCTTTCGCCGCCTCCACCCCCTCTTCGATCTCCCAGGGCATGGAGCCGCCGTTGGTGTCACAGAGGACGATCCAGTCCGCCCCGCCCTCCTGAGCAGCCCGCAGAGTGGCCAGGGCGTAATCCGGGCTCCGTTTCCAGCCATCGAAGAAGTGTTCGGCGTCGTAGATCACCTCCCGTCCATGGGCCTTCAGAAAGGCCACGCTCTCCCGGATCATGGCGAGGTTCTCCTCAAGCGTGGTCTCCAGCACCCCATGGACGTGGAGATCCCACGACTTGCCGACCACGGTCACCACCGGGGTCTCTGCTTCTAACAGCGCCCGCAGGTTCTCGTCTTCCTCCGCCCGGCGCCCTGGCCGTCGGGTCATGCCGAAGGCGGCGATGCGGGCCTGGCGGAGCGGGAGATGGCGGACCCGACGGAAGTATTCCGCATCCTTCGGGTTGGAGCCGGGCCAGCCACCCTCAATGTAATGGACGCCCAGCTCATCCAGCTTCTCGGTGATCCGAAGCTTGTCCTCAACGGTGAATGAGATCCCTTCCCGCTGACTGCCATCGCGCAGCGTGGTATCGTAAAGCCAAACGAGTTCCATCGCGCACCTCCTCGACCGGTATAGGATGGAAAGCAGGGGAAGTCGTCCGGCCGAAAACGGCGGCGATGGCGCGGGCGACCCCGCTCAGGACCTCCACCCAGCGGTCCCATCGCGGGGCAACCCGGGTCCACCTCCTCTTCGGACGATGCATCGGAACCTCCCTTCGGATAGGGTTCACATCGCGGGCTTGACTGCCGTGACGATCATCCGGCGGGCGGCCAGGGTATAAGGCTCCCCCCGCTCATCGAAGCCTCGAACTTCCCGGAAGCCGGCTTCCTCGAGCCAGTCACGGAGCTCCGGGAAGGTGAACAGCCGAACGGAGAACCGGAAACGCCGGATCCGTCCCTCGCGGATCACCGTGCGCTCCGTCTCGAGCCGTCCGCTCAGGGGATCATATCGGTGATGATCCACCATCAGGTGGCCCTCCCGTTCCGTTACGAGGAAGGGAAGGAACTCTTTCAGGAGGCGATCCCGGTTCATCATCTCGACGATCACCCCGCCTCCCGGCTTCAGGATGCGGAATAGTTCCCGCAACACTTGATGGTTCTCCGGATCATCGAAGTAACCAAAAGATGTGAACCAGCTGATCGCCGCGTCGAAGATCCCGGTCATGGGCAGGCGGCGCATATCGCCCTGCACATAGTGGGCGGCCAGCCCATGGGCCTGCGCTTCCTGGCGGGCGAGGTTCAGGAAACGGAGGGAACGGTCCAGCCCCACAACCCGACACC
>JAUQQB010000231.1 GCA_030550075.1 Chloroflexota bacterium
GGGCCATTCCGTCCCACCTTTAGAGCTTTCAACAGCGTAACTCCTATTCCAATCCCCGAAGGAGCCGGGTTCTGATGGAACGAGGGATTGCATTGCTCCTTGGCGCCTACCTGCTGGGATCGTTCCCCACTGGGTGGATCGTCGTTCGGCTGCTCACGGGCCAGGATGTGCGGAGAGTGGGCAGTGGGCGGACAGGGGGGACGAATGCGATGCGGGCAGGAGGACTTCCGGCCGGCCTGCTGACCGGCCTGGGAGACCTGCTGAAGGGAGCGCTGGCGATCCTGCTGGCGCGCGCGCTGTTTCCTGACCAGCCGATCGCGGAAGTCATCGCGGGATGGCTGGCCGTGGCCGGCCATAACTGGTCGGTCTGGATGGGATTCCGGGGCGGGGCTGGCACAGCGCCTAACGTCGGGGCGGCTCTCGCCCTCTGGCCTCCTTCCGCCGTCGTGCTGTTGTCGATGATTCCCTTGGCTGCCGCCCTGACCGGCTACGCCTCTCTCACTTCGATGGTTCTGGCCCTCGTCATCCCGCTGGTCTTTGCGGTGCGCGCGGTTTTCTTCCATGGGCCATGGGTGGAGGTCCTATACGGGCTGGGCACCCTGGGGATGGTTGCCTGGGCTCTGCGCCCGAATTTCCGGCGTCTCCGGGAGGGCACTGAGCCTCGCCTACGCATCTCGATGCGGCCGACGCATTCCATGAGGATTCCCCAGTAAGCCGGGATGGGAGGAGGATTCCTGCGATGCCTCCGCCGAGCTGGGAAACCCTGGAGGGCCTCTCCATCGGAGCTTATCGGATTCGAGCCTGTGAGGAAGGATCCTCCGGAACAGCCGGACAACGTTATCTGGCTTTTTACCTGGAGCGGGAAGGGATCCGATCCGATCAACCGATCCTGCGGGGCCTTTATGCGGAGCCTCGCTCCCGGCCGATTCCAGGATGGCTGGATGGCTTCTTTCGGAACCCGATCTCCTTCCAGGGAGAGCGGGTCGAACTTAACGAATCCGACCTGCGAGCATTCTTCCAGGCAGTTGGCCGCCTCATCCCGCCGGGAGGATGGCTGGCCCTGGCCTATGAAACCTTCGGCGAGACCCAGGCGGTTCATCAGGAAACCGACCAGGCGCTTCGGCTGGGAATCCCCCCAATCCTGACGCCGCTGGGGATGTGCCTTTTCTATGCCCGCTGTGCCTTTCCGATCCGGGACTGGTCCATCGCGGAGGGGTGGCGGGAGGGACCCCGCAAGCTTCAGGGGTTTAAACCCCGGGAGGAAGCGCATTATCGGCGACGGGTGGAGGAGTTACGGAAGGAGATCCAGGATTTCCTGCGCCGCACGAAAGAATCGACCCGGCCAGAGTTCGTGCGCGCCCGGCGTCGCGCAGAGCAACTGCTCGCGGTATGGGCTTCCCCCTGAGTAGGACAACTGCTTGCAGTTGTCCTACGGTGTTCCCAGGAAAAACTGAGCGGTCATCCGCGACATGTCCCGCATCATGCGCACGGCTTCTTCCCACTCCATCAACAGGGGGCGATGCAGAAAGACCACCAGCACATAATCAGACTGGCCGGCCATGATGATCCCCGCGTCCGTTCGCGTTTCGTTGGTCCATCCCGGGCGGCGGGCGAAGGCGATGCCTGGAGGAAGGCCCGCAGCCAGGAGGGTCGGTTGTCCCTGGGAATCCACCAGGCGGTTCTGAGCCATCGCTTCCAGGATAAACTGGCACTCGGCTGGCTCGATAGCCCCCTCGGAGGCCAGCGGCAGGGGGCCGCCGTTGCGCGCGCACTGGTAAAGCATCTCCAGGAGCACCCCCACGTCCTCCGGCGTGGTCTGTTGCTGTGGATCCGGATTGGTGGGGAGATCCGGCCGGCTATTTGCCGGAGTGACGACGGCTGGTGGGGCGCCCGGTTGATCGAAGGGCCATGCGATAAAGGAATTCACCAGGCCCAGTTCTCGCAGGAACGCGGTGACTTGTTCCGTTCCTTTCGCCGGGTCGCCCTCGCCCAGATCCGCAATGAGCTCCTGGAGAGCAGATAGAGCGGCTTCATTGGTCAGCATCTGGAACACCTGAGCGCGGCGGGCTTCGTCATGCGCCAGATCCCGGCTTCGGGCAACGGCCAGGGCCACGGGCAGGCGCATCGCCCCGACGCCGGAGAACGCCAGATCTCCGTTCCGCATCCAGGTTTGCCCACTCCGCAGATCCTTCACGAGGATCCCAGCTGTCCCATCAAAGGATTGCAGATAAGCCTCGAAGAACTGCCCCAATGCCGTTAGGGAAAGGGCAGGCGCGGGCTTTTCGTCCACCACCAGCATCACCTCGCGGGTTGCCTGGGCCAACGCAGTCTGAAGCCGTTCGGCGGAGAGGCTAATGTTCAGCACATGGCCCGGCCGTCCCGGGAGGAACGTGAAGCGCTCCAGATCCGGCTGAGGCTCCACTGGCGGCTCGTCATACCGGCGGGCGACCTCCAGCAGCCAGAGGCGGATCTTCTCCGGAGAGGCCTGGATGGAGACCGGGAGATCGCGCGGGGGCGGTGGCTGGCGGAACAGGAACTGCAGGAAGGCCACTGGGCGCTGGCGCTCCGTCAGGGCCTCCCTCAGGAGCTCCCGGCTGGTCTCCCGATCCAGTTGCACTTCCAGATCCGCCGGATCCAGCATCAGGATCTGATCGCGATAGTGAACCTGAAGGGGGGTCTTCAAGGCCTGCTCCACGGCGTCCAGGGCTTCTTCCAGGGAACGGCCACCCACGGCCAGCCCCGCCACCGTCCAGGTGCGCGGGATTCGCTGAAGCTCCTGCTGAAAGAGAGCGAACTGCCAGACCAGAAACCCCACCAGCAGTCCTCCAATCCCCCACGCCATCCATCGGTTCAGGGAACGAAGCATCGATGGGACCTCCTGAAGGGTGCGAAGTGCAAAGGGGGCGCAGATCCTCAACCTCCCGGGTGCGCCCCCAAATCCTGCCCGCCCGGCTTCCCCCGGGCTCTTCCCCCATTATATCCAACGCGCTGGGCGGATCGGACCTTTGCATCACTCCGGCCGGAAAGCCCCCTTTTCCTTTCTTGCCTACTGAACAGCGGAGGAGGAAGTTCGTAGCGGGGTGGCGTGCTGGGCCAGCGGATGTCCCTCCTCACCGCGCCGCCAGGGAAGGTGGGGAGCGGGCTTGGGCGCTTCCGTTTCTTGACAGGGGAGGAGGATAAGTGGTAAACTCCCCTTTAGAATTTAAACTTAACTTCAGGTTTATACTTGGAGCCACTATGAGCAACATGCCGGAGATCCTGGGGTTGCATCACGTGACCGCCATTGGGGGCGATCCGCAGGGGAGTGTGGGGTTTTACCGGGAGGTCCTGGGATTGCGTCTGGTCAAGCGCACCGTGAACTTCGACGATCCGGGGACCTATCACCTGTATTACGGGGATGCCCTGGGGCGACCGGGGACCTTGCTGACGTTCTTCCCCTGGCCAGGGGCGCGCCTGGGGCGGGTGGGAACCGGTCAGGTCGCTGGGACCGCCCTCACGATTCCAGAAGTCGCCATCGGTTACTGGCAGGAGCGGCTGCGGGCTTATGGGGTGGCGCTGCAACCTATTACCCCTCGTTTTGAGGAAGAGGAGGTGGTTCTGCGGTTCCAGGATCCCGATGGACTGTGGGTGGAGCTGGTAGCACATCCACAGGCGGAGGCACGACCAGGATGGCCGGAGGGACCGGTTCCCCCGGAGTATGGGATCCGGGGCCTTCACGCAGTGATGATGCTGGAGGCCGTCGCTGAGCCTACCCTTTGCTTCCTGATCGAAGGAATGGGGTTCCGCCGGGTGCGGGAGGAAGGCGCTCGAATTCGCCTGGCGGTCGGGCCGGGCGGGCCGGGGGCCTGGGTGGATCTCCGGGTAGATCCCCACGCGTCCCGCGGCCGCGTGGCGGTGGGGACGGTGCATCACGTAGCCTGGCGGGTGCGGAACGACGCGGAGCAGGGAGCCTGGCGGACGCATCTGCAGGCGCTGGGCCTTTATGTGACGCCAGTGATGGACCGGAAGTATTTCCGTTCCATTTACTTCCGCGAACCTGGTGGCGTGCTGTTTGAGATCGCCACAGATTCGCCGGGATTCAGCGTCGATGAGGCGCTGGAGCGCCTGGGGACCGGGTTGATGTTGCCGGCCTGGCTGGAGCCCATGCAGGAGGAGATCGAGCGGGCGTTACCGCCCCTGACAGTTCCATAGGGCGACGGTCCGCGAATGAGGCACGAATACCCGAATGGGCGGATCTCCTTCGCGAGCGATGCCTTCGCCCGCGGCGAAGGCCCGGAGTCTATGGATTCTTTTCCTGGAGATTTGATTCCATGAGCGAGCAACTGCCGCAGGACACTCACATTGGATATGCCCATCTGCAGGTTCGCGATCTGGGGCGTTCCCTGGCGTTTTACCGCGATCTTCTGGGGTTCCGGGAGATCGGGCGCGAGGGATCCACGATGCTGCTTTCGGCTACTGGATCGCCGCCTCCGGTGCTTGTGCTGGCCGAGCGTCGGGGGGCACGGCCCAAGCCGCCTCGGACCACCGGGCTCTATCACGTGGCCATTCGGTTGCCCACCCGGCGCGATCTGGCCCGGGTGTTCCGGCGGCTGCTGGAGCACGAGTGGCCTTTTCAGGGCTTCTCAGATCATGGCGTGAGCGAAGCGCTCTATCTGCCGGATCCGGATGGAAACGGCCTGGAGCTTTACCGGGATCGTCCGCGGGCGCAGTGGCCCTGGCGGCAGGGGCGTCTGGCGATGGTCACGAACCCCCTCGATGTAGAGGATCTGCTCCGTGAAGCGACCCCCGAGCCCTGGGATGGGCTTCCCGCGGAGACCGACATTGGTCACATCCATCTGCATGTCGCGGATCTGGAGGAAGCGGAGGCGTTCTACAGCGGGATCCTGGGGCTGGCGGTAACCCAGCGGGATTATCCGGGGGCCCGCTTCTTCGCGGCGGGCGGCTATCACCACCACGTGGGAACCAATACGTGGGCGGGGCGGGGGGCGCCGCCGCCCCCACCGGATACGGTGGGCCTTTGGGCGTTCACCCTGGTGGTCCCGGATGAGGCGGCCTGGGCGGGGATTCGGGAGCGGGCGCAGGTGGCCGGCCTGCCCGTTCGGGAAAGCGCCGGGGTGCTCTTCCTGGAGGATCCCTCTGCCAACCGCCTGTGGGTGACGCTGGAGCATCGGTTCGTTCCTGAGGAACTGGATTGAGGGCTTTCGGTTAGTGCTCCCTCCAGATTTGATTTTTGGTTTTGGTCCCCTGGGGGTTTGGGGG
>JAUQQB010000232.1 GCA_030550075.1 Chloroflexota bacterium
CTCCGCCCCCCAAGCCCCCATGGGAAACGAACGGCGTAAGTCCTATTAGAAAAGGAGGTTCCAGAACAGGCAGCTTTTCGTAGAGAGCATCCTCAGCCCGCATCCAAAGGATGTGTCCGGTTCGGGGTCCTCGCGCTCTTTCCAGGAGGCCATTATTTCCCCGACCTTCTTTGCGGAAGGAAAGTGAGAGGACGAGGTGTGGGAACGAACTCGAGGTGGCGGTGAAGGTGGGGCTACCGGGCAATCCGGCCGGAGGGGAGACGGAGAACGCGGTAACGGCTCTCCAGTGCCTGCCCCCGCCGGACATCAGCCCGGTCGTCATCCACGAGGAAGCCCCACTCCACAGCCGGGATCGGGCCGGAGAGGATCTTCAGGCCCAATAAGCGGCGGGCACATTCATTGGCGTAGACATACCGCTCACCGCTCTCCAGGACGATCCAGCCGGAAGGAGCATGCTTAAAGACCGCGTGGGGGGCAGCGTCGGCAAGGGTCTCCACCGCGTGCCGCCGGAAGCGGCGATCCGGTCTGAGGGCCAGGAGGACCACCGCGATGAGGATCAGAAACAGGCCAGGAAGAAACCAGCGCAGTGGCGGAGCCCGTATGACGAAGCCTCCCCCTGCCTCGTCTGTCCGATAATCGAAAGCTCTCTCCAGATGGCCAGAACACTTGACAGGGCTAGGGGATCCCCCTAAGATGAGCCTGAGGGTTGTGGAACTTCGAACAAAGGAGGTTCTCTATGAAACGCGCCGGGCTGCTGATCGCGATCGGAACGTTAGTCTTCAGCCTTGCGCTGGGGGCCTGCGCCCCTCAGAAGCCTCCGCTGGGAAGCGAACAGAATCCCTTAGTGATGGTGTTCGTGCCCTCCGGAGAGTCGGAAGAGATCAAGCGGGGCGGGGAGCAGCTCGCCCAGATGCTGGGCCAGAAGCTGAACATGAAGGTTACCTTAAATCTGGCCAGCAGTTACGCCGCCGCCGTGGAAGCGATGGGGGCCGGCCAGGCCCAGATCGGCTGGCTGAACACTCTCAGCTACCTCCTGGCCCATGAGAAATACGGCGTGGACGTGATCCTGGCGACCGTGCGCTTCAATCAGACGTATTACACCGGCCAGATCATCGTGCGGGCCGACTCCGGCATCCAGAGCATCGCGGATCTCAAGGGCAAGATTATGTGTTGGGTGGATCCGCTCTCCACCTCCGGCTACCTGATGCCCCGCATCCTGATCAAGGCCAACGGTGTGGATCCGGACAAGGATTTCGCCAAGACGGTGAACGCGGGCTCTCACCCCAACGTGGTGAAGGCCATTTACAACGGAGACTGCGACGCTGGAGCGACCTACGTGGATGCGCGGGGCGCCGTGGAAAAGGACCTCCCGGATGTGAAAGAGAAGGTGGTGGTGCTGGCCACCACGGCGAAGATCCCGAACGATAACGTCAGCGTGGTGAAAGATCTCCCTAAGGACCTGAAGGAGAAGATCCGGCAGGCGCTGTTAGAGATCGCCCAGTCAGAGGGGGGCAAGAACGCCCTGAAGACCGTCTATCAGATTGAGGGCCTGCAGACGGTGGATGACTCCTTCTATGATGAATTCCGGGCCCAGCTGAGCGCCTCCGGCTATAAGCTGGAGGATCTGGTGAAACCAGCGAAGTAAACGATTATGGGTGGCGAAACCCTTCGCCCCATGATCGTGGGGGAGGAGCATGTAAACGCTTTACGAGCGAGGCAGCACGCCTTTGGCGTGCTGCCTCGCTCGTGAAAACCTGGATCTGTGAGGGCGACGTTCCATGCCATTGATCGTGGATCGCCTCACCAAGATCTACCCGGATGGGACGCGGGCGCTGCATGAGGTTAGCTTCACCGTTGAGGATGGGGAGTTTGTGGCCATCATCGGGCTCAGTGGGGCGGGGAAGAGCACCCTGCTGCGCTGCATCAACCGCCTCATCGAGCCCACCTCGGGACGGGTGATCTGGAACGGGATCGATATCACCGCGGCCTCGCCCCGGGAGCTCCGGAAGATCCGTCGTCAAATCGGGATGATCTTTCAACAATTCAATCTGGTCAAGCGTGCCAAGGTCCTCACCAATGTCCTCACCGGCCGTCTGGGATATGTAAACCCCTGGCTCAGCCTCGTGGGCTATTTCCCCTCTTCGGAAGTGCAACGGGCGATGCGAGCGTTGGAACGGGTCGGCCTGGCGGATCTGGCCGATAAGCGCGCGGATGAGCTCTCCGGGGGACAACAGCAACGGGTGGGCATCGCCCGGGCCCTGATGCAGGAGCCACGCCTCCTGCTGGCCGATGAGCCGGTTGCCAGCCTGGATCCGGTCCTCGCCCACTCCATTCTCCGTTATATCGAGGAACTGAACCGCAAGGACGGCGTCACGGTCCTGTGCAGCCTCCACTTTCTGGATCTCGTCCACCGCTATGCGACCCGGGTAATCGGATTAAAAGATGGGATCAAGGTGTTCGATGGGCGCCCGGACGAGATCGATGATCGCCGCTTTAAAGAAATCTACGGACAGGAGGCGGAGCGCATTGGCGGCTGAGCGTCGGCCTCCTCGTGGATCCACGATCGTCCCAGGGCTGGCCTATTCCGCCCTGGGACTGCGCACCCTAACTGTGATCTGGCTAACGGTTTCCCTGACGCTGGTCGGCCTCGCCCTATGGCGGGGCCATCTCTGGCTGTGGGTCGCAGTCGGGTTATGGTGGATCGGGACCGGTTATGATGCCTGGCGACGATTGGAGGGCCGCCGGCCTCGCCTGTGGCCCGCTGTCCTGATCGCGCTGGCCGCGATTTATGGGGTGGGCTGGGAGGTCACCGAGATGAACCTCCTCGCCCCTCTTGAGCGCTTTGAGAAGATGCGCCCCTATCTCATCGCCCTCACCCAGCCGGATCTCCTGACCTATCCCACCGAGCGGCAGGTGCTTCGGATCCCCGTGGAAGTCCCCTGCATCCACACGCCTTCCCCGAAGGAAGTGAGGGGGGAGGCTCGGGTCTGGCTCTCCGCGGACTGCGCGCAGCCCGGGGATCTTCTGACACTCCATGGGGAAGGATTCCCGACTGGCCCTTCCCTGGAACTGTGGTGGGTGAATCCGATCGGGGAGCGCCAGCGGATCCTCCAGGAGGGCCGACCGCTTTCTCCGCAAGCGGATGCCCTGGGCCGGTTCCAGACGACCTTCATCGCCCCACGGGCTGTTCCACTGGGATTCGAGCCACCTCCCGGTCAATCCCAGACCCACTTCCTGGAGCTCCATATCGTGCGGGTGATCGGAGGACCCCGCCCCAGCGAGGCGCTGCTGGAGGTTGCGGAGAAGATGGGAGAGACGGTGGCCATCGCCTTGCTGGCCACCACCTTCGCGGTGCTGATCGCCGCCCCTCTTTCCTTCCTGGCCGCCCGCAACCTGATGGGTGGCTCCCTCCTGACTCGTTTGATTTACTACGCGATGCGAGGGTTTTTCAACATCGTCCGTTCTGTGGAACCCCTGATCTTCGGGATCGTGTTCGTGGTATGGGTGGGATTGGGATCCTTCGCCGGGATGCTCGCCCTCATGGTGCATTCCATCGCGGCGCTGGGGAAGCTCTTCTCGGAGGTCGTCGAACATATCGACCCGGGACCGGTAGAGGCGTTAACGGCCACTGGAGCGAACCGCCTTCAGGTCATCCGCTACGCCGTCGTCCCCCAGGTGGTGCCGGAGTTCGTCTCCTTCGCGGTCTACCGCTGGGACATTAACGTCCGGATGTCGACGATCATCGGCTTCGTGGGAGGCGGGGGGATCGGATTCCGGCTGAGCGAATGGATCCGGCTGAGCGCCTACCGACAGGTCGCGACGGCAGTGATCGGGATCGCCCTGGTAGTGATGGCGCTGGATTACGTCAGCGCCCAGGTGCGGCGTCGGATCGTATGAGAGCTGCCTGTTGAGCCTCGTGTTACGCAAGGAACCCGGGACGTGAATCATGGGAGGGGCTGACTCGCCCTCCAGCATCCTTTCCCCCTCCCCACGACCCGAAGGGCCGTGGGGAGGGGGGATCCATGGGGGGAGGGCCATCCGCTGGACCCGAACGGGATGTTGACGGGAAAGCCCTGATCTCGAGCATTTTTCGATGTTCGGGTCGGAGGCGTTTGGCCCCCGATCCGGAGACTGAAAACTCACTCCGCTCAAAGGTTTTCAGGAATGCGCCGACATCGCCGGTGGTTGCAGATCGTTGGGGGATTGCTCGCCCTCGGCATCTACGCCGGATCATGGCACGTGGTGGGCATTGACCTGAAGAGGCTGGTGGAGCCTCAAGCGGCCCAGCGCGCCCGGGAGATCTTCACCGCATTCCTCGCCCCGGAGATCCTGGTCCCCGAACGGGGAATCCAGCGCGTGGAGGCGCTGATGCGGGTGCCATGCGAATCGGGAAACGCCTCACCATCAACCGTGGAAGCCGGGGAGGGTCCCCGTCTGTTCCTCCCACCATGCGCTTCTCCAGGGACGCGGATCCGGGTTCGTGGGGAAGGGTTTCGCCCTCGTAGCGAGCTGGTGCTGCGCTGGGTCTTCGCGCCCAGCCCGCAATTGCCGCTGGGCGGCGAACTGCCAGCCGGGCGGACCCGGACGGATGATGCCGGCCGCTTTGAGCTGGAGGTGGAGATCCGACCGCTCCTGGCCCGGGAAGGGGGTGCCCGTCTGCAGGCAGAAGCCCAGTGGGAAGGACGATGGCGGATCAGCCCGGCGCTGACCCGCACCATCGAGTTGATGCTCCAGACGATCTTCCTGGCGCTGATGGCCACAACCCTGGCCACAGGGATCGCAGCGCCTTTATCCTTCCTGGCCGCCCGCAACATCACCGCCCGGGGCCCCGTGGGAACTGCCGTCTACTACATGGTCCGCACGACCTTCAACGTGGTTCGCTCCATCGAGCCCCTCGTGGTGGCCGCGATCTTCGCCACATGGGTCGGCTTCGGTCCCTTTGCCGGAGTGCTGGCCCTGACCGTGGCCACCGTGGTGAACCTGGGGAAGCTCTTCTCGGAGGTGATCGAGACCATCGATCCCGGACCGGTGGAGGCGCTTCTGGCCACCGGGGCGAACTCCCTGCAGGTCATCCGCTATGCCGTGATCCCCCAGATCACCCTGCCGTTCCTGGCTTTCATCATCTACCACTGGGATATCAATATCCGGATCTCCACCGTCGTGGGGTTTGTGGGCGGTGGGGGGATTGGGTATCAGTTGAAGTTATGGATCGATCAGACGGATTATCA
>JAUQQB010000233.1 GCA_030550075.1 Chloroflexota bacterium
GTAGGGCACGCAAGTGCCCGTCTTCTTTTTGTGAACGCTTAGACGGGCACTCCGCTTCGCTTCGTGCCCTACTACAAACAGGAGGTCTTTCGTTCGTAGTAGGGCACGTGAGTGCCCGTTCTCTTTGTGAGCGCTTAGACAGGCACTCCGCTTTGCTTCGTGCCCGACTACAAACAAAGGGCTTTTCCTGTTCGTAGTAGGGCACGCAAGTGCCCGTCTTCTTTTTGTGAACGCTTAGACGGGCACTCCGCTTCGCTTCGTGCCCTACTACAAACAGGGTTTTTCGTTCGTAGTAGGGCACGTAAGTGCCCGTCCTCTCTTTGCGAACGCCTGTAACGGGCACTCCGCTTCGCTTCGTGCCCGACTACGAACAAAGGGCTTTTCCTGTTCGTAGTCGGGCACGTAAATGCCCGTTCTCTCCTGGCGTTGCGCCTGGATAGAGGCCCCTCAAGAGGATTCGCTCAGGCTCCGCAATCGCTCCGTGATCTCCTCCGGCGTGCGGGCGGGCGGCAGGCAGCGGGCGCCGATGCAAACATAGGCCGCGGGCCATCCGTCCAGGGGGAACCCCTGGGCCCGGATCGCGAACGCATCCTCCCGGGGGTCCATGGGTACCACGACCCGGTGGAAAGGATCCCCACGCCATGCGGCCATGAGCAGGCGTTGAGTTTCCGGATCTTCCCGGGGGCCGATCACATGGATCCGCACGGGCTCCGTGATGGCCCGATAGACGGCCAGCCCGTAAGGGGCCGCTGCGAAATCGTATTTCGCGTATTCCCCCTCGAAGGCCAGCAACGTCCGCTCCGCGGTTTCCCGGGCCCGGCGGTCTCCTGTGAGATCATACAGGGTCAGGTAGAACTCAGCCGCCGCCGCGTTCTCCTCCAGAGGCTTCTGACGGATCCGGAGGGCACCGATGGCCCGGGGATCCTCCGG
Organism: Chloroflexota bacterium; assembly: GCA_030550075.1. Taxonomy (GTDB): domain Bacteria; phylum Chloroflexota; class Anaerolineae; order Thermoflexales; family Thermoflexaceae; genus Thermoflexus. The sequence goes on from JAUQQB010000233.1 coordinate 931, forward strand.
CCGGTCGAAGAAGCCGCCGCCTTCAGGATCCGCCAGGGCAGATTCCATATAGGTTCGAAGCCGGAGGGCCCGCTCCAGGAAGCGCCGCTCGCCGGTGCGCTGGAAGGCCGCCAGGGCCGCCCGGCCGTAATGGACCTGATCCCCCAGCAGCGGCGGCATCCCCTTCTGGTCCGCCCGCTCCCCCTGCGCATCGACATAGTGATACAGGGCCCCCATCGTCTCATCGAAGGCCAGCGCCCACACCGTATCCAGCGCCCGCAGGGCCATGGCGCGCCAGACGGATTCCTCGAGCAGATCGCTGGCGATCATCAGGGCGAGGGCCATCTGCCCGTTCCAGTTGACATAGACCGTGTGATCCACCGCCGGCGGGGGACGTTGCGCCCGTTCCCGTCGCGAAAGGGCATAGTATTCCTCGTCGGCGTCCTGGCTTCCCCAGAACACGCCGTGTTCGGGATCGTAAAGCGTCCGCTGGATGTATTCCATCGCCTTTACCGCCGCCGCCCGAAGCCCCTCCTCTTCGAGGATCTCCGCCGCATAGAGATAGAGGGGGATCAGGCGGGCGTGGTCCTCCAGCATCTTCTCGAAGTGCGGCATGCTCCAGTCACGGGTGGTGGCGTAGCGGAACCATCCCCCTTCCACATGGTCATACATCCCGCCCTCGGCCATCCCGTGGAGGGTGCGACGGACCATCTCCGCCAGCCGCTCGTCCCGCCGTCCGCCGCGGACGTATTCCACCAGCAGTAACAGGGAGGCCTCGGGGTGGGGGAACTTGGGTGCCTCCCCGAAACCGCCATAGACCGGATCGTAGGCGCGGGCGATCAATCCGATCAGATGCATGGGGATGGTCCAGGAGAGCTGCGCGCCAGGTCGGGCGACGGGGCGGCTGGCCTCCTGACGCCGGCGGGCGATCTCCTGGGCCCGACGGCGGATCTCCTCCCGGCCGGTTCGATAATACTGGAGCACCTGGAGGAGGACCTGGCGCATCTGCATCGGGGGGATGTAGGTGGCTCCGGTGAGGATCTCGCCATCCGGGGTCAGGAAAGCGGTGGTCGGCCATCCACCCATATTGTAGCGGGCATTGATGTCCGGCCGCCGGTCAGTGTCCACCCGAATCGGGATGAAATAGCTGTTTATGATCTCGGCGATCTCGGGGTCTGAGTAGGTGCCGGTGTGGATCGGATCGCCGGGGATCCCCCGGTCCATCACGTGGCACCAGTGGCACCAGGTCGCGGAGATGCTGAGGAGGATCGGCTTATCCTGTTCCTGGGCTTCCCGGAACGCCGCCTCGCCCCACTCCCGCCACTGCACGCGCGTCTCGCCCATGACCCTTCTCCCTTCCTCAAAGCCCTGATTTTGATCATCAATCCCATCATAACTGGGGGAGGGGATGGCGTGCAACTTTCCGGTCCTGAGGCCAGCGGGTGGCCGCAAGGGTCGGTCTCCTGGAAACCCATGATTCGGCGCGTCGGGAGGCCGCGCAGCGCGGGCCGGGCAGCGGGCTTTCGAAGCGCGGCCCACCGGGGCGCCGCCCTTCCGTATGCAGAAGGCCGGCCCGGGATGAGCCGACGCGGAGGCCTGCTCGATTCCGTAACATCGCCCACCGCCTCAACAGGGCGGGCATAAGACCGGTTCCTGCCCGGTTGCGATCCGGGCGGTGCCCGTTCGGGTTCCGCATGGGCCCTTCCCCACGCCGCGAGGCGGTGTGGGGAGCCCCCCGGTTTGCAACCGAGCAACCTGCTCCCATCAGAACCGTATTGACAAAATTGTCGTTTCCTTTCAAGATAATAAAGCGCTTTACTTTATCCGGAGGAGCCCGATGAAATACCAGAGCCACCTTCCCTTTCCGCGGTGGAATCGTCGGATAGGATCTGGGGCAGGTCCTCTCCGGTGGTTGTTCTTTCGGAGGGAAGCGACTCGCGCGCTGGTCTTGTTCAGCGGGGTTCTCCTCCTGATCCTGTCTAACTGTCGGCCGACACCGACGCCCATCCCGACCCCAACTTCGCCCGTGCTGACCCCCACGACGGCCCCTTCAGAGGAGCCCCTCTACCTGGCGCTGATCTGGCATCAGCACCAGCCCTTCTATCCGAAGGACCCCCAGACCGGCCTGTATACCCGCCCGTGGGCCCGCGTCCATGCCACCAAGGATTACTACGATATGGCCGCCATCCTGCGGGATTACCCGAACGTCCACGTGACCTTCAACCTGACCCCCTCGCTGATCCGCCAGCTGGAGGATCTGGCGGCGGGGGCCAAAGACGTCTACTGGGCGCTGGCCGAAAAGCCGGCGGAGGCGCTCACCGATGAGGAGAAACGTTTCATCCTCCGCCGGTTCTTCGATGCGAACTGGGACCGGGTGATCCCGCGTTTCCCACGCTATCAGGAGCTCCTGGAGAAACGGGGCCGTCGTGTTGATGCGGAAACCATCGAGCGGGCGATGACCTCCTTCAGCGTCCAGGATTTCCGGGATCTCCAGGTGCTGTTCAACCTGGCCTGGTTCGATCCGGATTTCCTGGCCCAACCGCCCCTGGCGGATCTGGTCCGCAAGGGACAGGGCTTCGCGGAGGCGGACAAGCAGGTGATCTTCCAGGAAACGCGGCGCATCCTTCGGGAGATCCTCCCCTTGCACAAAGCGCTCCAGGATGCCGGGCAAATCGAGGTGACCACGACGCCTTACGCGCATCCGATCCTGCCCCTCCTCGTTTATTCGGATCTCGCGCGGGTGGGGAACCCGGAGGCGCTGTTGCCGGACCCGCCCTTCGTCGCCCCGGAGGACGCGCGGGAGCACCTGCGCCGGGCAGTGGTGCTATACGAAACCCATTTCGGCCGGAGGCCGCGGGGCCTCTGGCCGGCCGAAGGGGCCGTGGCCCAGCAGATCGTCCCCATGGTGATCGATGCCGGCTTCACCTGGATGGCCTCCGGGGAACCGGTCCTCGCCCGTTCGCTGGGGATCAGCGGCTTCACCCGTGACGCGCGGGAGACCGTGGAGGAGATCGATCTCCTCTATCGCCCATATCGGCTCTCCGATCCGCAGGATCGCCCGCTCTTCATCGTGTTCCGCGATGGCGTGCTCTCGGACAAAATCGGCTTCACCTATTCGGGGATGCCCGGAGACGCCGCCGCCGAGGATTTCATTCGCCGTCTGGAGAACATTCGGGAGAAAGCCCGCGAGAAAGGCGTGAAGGGCCCCCTGCTGGTCTCGGTGATCCTTGACGGGGAGAACGCCTGGGAATACTACGAGAACGACGGCAAGGCCTTCCTCCACGGTCTTTACCGACGGCTGAACGAAAGCCGAACGATCCGCACCGTGACGCCCTCCGAGTTTCTGACGCGGTTTCCGGAAGCCGCCCGACCGCTCCCCAAGCTGTTCCCCGGCGCATGGTTCAGCCCGAACTACGACACCTGGATCGGGGAGGCGGAGGAGCGGGAGGCGTGGACGGCGCTCCGGCGCGCGCGCCAGGTGTTGAAAGATTATGAGGAAGGGCGGAAGTCCGCCCCGGCGGAGGCGCTGGAACGGGCGCGGGAGGCCATGCTGCAGGCGGAGGGATCGGACTGGTTCTGGTGGTATGGGGCGGATCAGGACAGCGGGCAGGATGATTACTTCGATGCCGCCTTCCGCATGCTCCTCCGTCAGGTCTACGAAGCCCTGGGGGAGCCCGCGCCGGACTTCCTCTCGATCCCCATCGTTTCGCCCCCTGTTGTCGAGCCGGCGGCGCCCTTCACCGGTCCGATCACACCGACCCTCGACGGTCGGGCAACGCCCGGGGAATGGGATCCGGCTGCCCGATACGAGGGGACGGATCCGGCGTTGCAGGGGTTCTGGCTGGGGGCGGATCGAACGCACCTCTATGCGCGGGTGGATGGAACCTGGGAAGGGGATGTGGCCTTCGGCTTCTATATGGCCGCGCCGCAGGGGGGCGGACGGGCCGGTTTCTCGCTGGAGCCCTTCGGCCCGCGGGTGCCGCTGGGGTTCGGAGCGACCCACGCCGTCCAGGTCATCCGTCAGGGCAGGACGGTGCGCGTGGAGTTGTGGCAGGCGGGGGCCGATGGCCGCTGGGTTCCGGCGTCAGGGACGCTCGAGGCGCGGCTGGGGCAGGGGACGCTCGAGCTGGCATTGCCCCAGGCAGTGCTGGGGACCCTGCAGGCGGGAGATCCGGTGCTCTGGCAGGTGGTGGTCTCGCAACCTCAGGGAACCGCACGCTTTCCTTCCGCCGGCGTGGCCCGTTTCCCGATGCCCGATTTCGGTCTGGCGGAGGTCATTCTCGATGTGGAGGACCCGGAGAAGGA
>JAUQQB010000234.1 GCA_030550075.1 Chloroflexota bacterium
TCCCCCCTCCCCGCGGCCGAAAGGCCGCGGGGAGGGAGGATAAAGAGGGGCCCCTCGACTCCTTCTGGACAGAGACCAACTGCGCAAGTCCTATTCAAGTTCACAAAGCACCGGGTCTAAATTTCGTAGGACGGATGCCCCACCCTGCTCCGGAGGTTCGGGATGCCGGATTGGATGCGCTGGCAGATCGAATGGATCGCTCGCTTGCAGGAGTTTCAACCTCCATGGGCGATCGCCTTCTGGCGCCTGATGTCGTTCCTGGGGGAGGAGCAGGCGTTTCTCCTCATCCTTCCCGCCCTGCTCTGGTGTTATCGAAAGCGCGAAGCGCTCTATGAGGCCACCGGGCTTCTGCTGGGCAGTTACCTCACGTTCGCCCTGAAAGATCTCTTCGCGATGCCCCGCCCCTTCCAGGTCGCTCCGGATCAGGTTCAGGTCCTCTTGCCCGGCGGGGAGACCCTGGGCTATGGGCTTCCCAGTGGGCACGCCCTGAACGCCACGGCGCTGTGGGGGACACTGGCGGGAATGATCAGGCAGCCGCCCTTCACCCTGTTCGCGATCGGGCTGGTCCTTCTGATCGGCTTCTCCCGGATCGTCCTGGGTGTTCATTTCATCCATGACGTGCTGGCGGGTTGGGGGATTGGAGCCATCGTGGTCTTCCTGATGACGCGTCTGGCCCCTCGCTGGATCCCCCGCTTGGTGACCTCTCCTCGGCGGAGCCTTCTCCTGGCGACGGGGGTGGTCCTCCTTCTTTTCTTTATCCACGGAACGCGGGAAACGGCGGTGCCCTTGGGCGCATGGCTGGGGATGGCGTGGGGAGCCATCGGGGAGTCCTGGCGGAACGGCTTCGATCCCGGTGGGCCGATGGGACAGCGGGGCCTGCGCCTGGCTCTCGGCCTGATTACCCTCGGAGTCCTCTATGAAGGATTGACGGCAGCGTTTTCCCTGTTCCCCTCTTCCCTCTCTGGAGAACCGATCCTTCGACTATTGCGTTATGCGGGGATCGGCCTCTGGGTGACCTGGGGCGCGCCGGTGGCCTTCCTCCGGTTGAGACTGGCCCGTAACGAGCGGGCGGTAGAGGGCCTCCCGACGAATTCCTGACCAGGGAACTTCCAAGATCACCGTGGTTCCCAGGCCGGGCCGGCTCTGGATCTCCAGGCGTCCATTGAGCAGATAGGCCCGTTCCTCCATGTTGCGCAGGCCGAAGCCAGGCTGGGCCTCCGGGCCGAATCCGCGACCATCATCCGCAATCTCGATTCGGAGCTGTCCATCTTGCAGGGTAGCGGTGAGGCGAACCCGCTGGGCGCGGGCATGGCGGACCACATTGCTCAGAGCTTCCGAGACCACAGCCAGGATGTGACGCAACTGAGCCGGGGGCAACTGAGTATCCGGAGGGATCTGCCAGTCGGTTTCTACATCCATCAAGGCCGGAAGGCCATATTCCCGGATCATGCGCTCCAATCCATCGATCAGGTTGGCCATCGCGGGGCGCGCCTGGAGCTCTTGAAGGATTTCCCGCAGGCTCTGCACGGCCTGATCCAGCAGGCGAACCACCGGGTCGAGGGCGCTGGCGGTGGCGGATTCCGCCTGAGCTTGGATGTTGCGCACCAGCAGGCCGGCGCCGTAGATCATCTGGAGGGTGCGGTCGTGCAGTTCCCGGCTCATCCGCTCTCGTTCGCTGGCCAGGATCTGTGCCTCCTCCAAACTGCTCAGCCGGCTGCTCAGTTCAATCTCAAAGATCTCCAGGGCCCGTAACATACCCGCTACCAGCACAATCCCGGCGAGGCTGCGCAAGAGAAAAAGGGGCAATCCCGTGAGATTCTGCACCACTTCTTCGTTCATCAGATGGAAAGGGAAGATGGGAACAGCGGGCCCAATCAGCCCGGCCAGGAGGCTGTAAGCGGCAATCGCCAGCCCGGTGGCGCGCAACATCCCGATGATGTGCGGTCGAGCCACGGGGATCAAAAGGTGAAAGGTGTGGCGACGCAAGGCGTAGGCCGCCAGTAACCCGCCGGGGAAGCCCAGGAGATAGCGCGCGCTGGCCTCCACCCAACGTTCCCACTCCGAAAGCGGGAAAGCGGAAAGAACCCCAAGGGCAAAGGCCCCGATGCCCCAGGTCAGGAAAAGGATCAGCCCGACGGGCCGTAGCCACCGCCAGCGCGGTCCGAGGGGAGCCACGATGTCAGCGCCGAACTCAAAGAGACAAAGAAAGGCTAACGCAAGCAGCATGATCCGACCGATCATCAGGGGATTTCCTGCTTTCTCAACGAAGGCCATGCCTGGAGGGACGAGGAGAACCCCGCTCCACTCATATGCTGCATGAAGGATCCCGAAGCTGGCCAGCCAGGGTAGGCTGCGGGCCAGGCGCAGGCGGCTGTGGCCGCGGGATTGCAAAAGCAAGCTGAGGCCGAGTGTGTAATAAACGAGGCCAGCGAAAAACCGTAGGGCTGGCTCCTGATTCAGGAACAGATCTCGTATCATCGTCCGAAGCTCCTTAAACTCATGGGTGGCTGCCAAGTAGCGGGGGCGGCTTCGCTTCCCACCCCGCCACCTCCGGTTTTCCAGATCGTAGTTCCGTCATGGAGTTCCTCCAGGGCTTTGGGGGCGGAATGGGACGCTGAGAGCACCCCGCTCCGCCCCCAAAGGTATTTTTGATCCCCCCTCCCCACAGCCCAAAGGGCCGTAGGTAGAGGTGGGGCCATTCCACCACCGGATTACCATGGAAGGCGATTCAAGAAAATCCAGTCATAATTCCACTGATATCCCCCTGGTGGAACCCGAAACGTCAAGAAGAGGAAGCTGCCTCCTCCTTCCCAGAATACCTCATAGCGTCCTGGCGCGAGCGGCTCTTTCCACTCCCAGATTTCCGCTACCACCTCTCCAGCGGATCGAGCGCCCGGGAACCACCCCTCCGGAGGCGTCAGCGTTACCATCGTTCCATTCGGGAACCGAAGAAGCAATCGGTGCGTATCGTCCTCTAAAGCTTGATCTGCCCGCCAGATGATATGCACGCGCCATCGCGGAGTACCATCGATCTCCGTGCGCCATATGTTGCTTTCCAGCAAGGTAATCCTATTCCAAGGCATGTGTCCTGGGCGATGGGATGCTTCAAGGAAAGGCGCCACGCGAATTCGCGTGGTGCCTTGGAAAGGGCGGATCTCAACGAAGCCGATGGACGCCGCGTCTGCTCCTGTTTCGGTCCGCAGACGTCGCCATCCGGATCCTGTTGGCTCATACAGGCCGACCATGACCCGATACCGGCCGGCCGGGAGAAAGGGGGGCACGGCGATGGCAAGCGTTTGGGTAATCGGCGACCCCGCTTCCCACCGCTCCGTTGAAGGATCGGGCTCCCGATCCGTCCCGGCCCGGTAGCGCCCGGCTTCATCCCAGAGATGGACGAAGACCACATAGCGTCGAGCCACGGGGCGTTCCGCCCGCCAGCGCAAGCCAACCCGAACGCTGCCTCGGGGTTTGGCGACCGGATCAGGCAAGGCGACCGCTTCCAGGAGGATGCCATCCTCAAACCGGATGTGAACCGGTTGCCAGGATAGGACGTCGGGCCAGGGCACGAAACGGAAGACCTCGGCCATCGGATACCAGGCATGGCGATCAAAAGGGCCCTGTCGGGCGAGCGCCTCCGCCACCGGTCGGTAGAGTTCCTGAAAGAAGGTCACGCCGATCAGCCATGTCGGTTCCTGGAGCTGATCTCCCGGGTTGGTCAGATTTTCCAGGGCCATCAGGCGAGGGCGGGTCTCCGGGTAAAACAGGGCCATCTCCGCCTGGTTCCAGTAGCCGTGGAAGGCCAGGCGATCGGCGGGATCCGCAAGGGCATAGAGGGTGCCATAGAGCTCCCGCTGGGCCTCTACATAGATTGGGGCGTTCGCATACACGGCCCACGTCCGTCCGATGCTGTAAATCCCCAGGAGAAGGAACAATGGGCTCAGGATCCTTCGCCATTGGCGGCTCCAGCCGACCGTTAAAGCCCACACGTAAAAAGGCAGCATCGGGGAAAAATAACGGGCGGCGTAAAAGGGGAAGCGCGCCGTCAGCGCCAGCCCGATCCCGAGGGGGATGACCATCGCTAGCCCGAGGCGGCGGGTTTGATGGGAGATCGCCGCCCCGATTCCGAGGGCCGTGACAGCGGCTCCGATCCAGCCCAAGGATCCATCGGCCCCGATGCCGATGCCCAGCGCCCCCATCAGGTTTGCCAGAACCTCAAGGGGGGTGGGGCGGACTGGGATCCGTGTCAGGGTGCGCACTGTGTGCGCCACCGAGGGGCCCAGCGCGCCGATGGACCAGAAGAGCAGGGGAAGGAGGGCCAAGGCCATGAGGAGAGCTTCTCGAAGCCAAGAGCGCGGCCCTCGGGTCAGCAAGCGCTGGGCAGGGAGAAAGAACGCCCCGTAGAAGTGCGTGAGGGTTAACCCCCAGGCGCTGAGCAGCCATCCCCGATCTCGTCCGCGCAGGGCCTGCCATGCTCCCAGAGCGCTCCAGGCAATCGCCATGGAATACATCCGGCCCATCGTGGCCAGGGCGAAAAACAGCGGATTGAGCCCGAGAAGGAGCATCGCCAGCGCCGCCGCGCGCGGGCCGGCAGCTGCTTTGACCAGACCATGGGTGAACGCCAGGGCCAGGAGGGCGAAGAAGGGCGAGGCGAATTTCAAGGCGAAAGGATGTGGAACCAGCCGGAGCCATTCCCAGAGTAAGACATAATAAAGAGGAGGATGGCTGTCCCGGGCCACTGCCTGCAGGGTGTCCAGGAGGTTGTAAATCAGCACGATGGCTCCATGAGCCTCATCGTTGTGCACGAAGGCCGAGGGGAGCGCGCTCAGATAAAACGCGAAACAAAGGGCGAGGAGCCCCAGAGGGATTGCCCAGGCTCCCCACCCCCCGGACGCGATGGAAATGATCGAAGAGAATCCATTCCGGCGCTGCCGTTCCATTCTGCCTTGTCTGTTTTTATTTGGGGTTTTCGGGGGCTGGGCTGGGGGCCCAGGCCTCCAGCCCCCGAAAGATTCTTCTCTCCTCTCCCGCGGCTCGAAGAGCTGCTGGGTCCTATTCACCTTATCTTGCCAAAGTAATAATCTGGAAGCCAATCGGGTGCTCCATCGAGGAGGATGGGAGCCCCTCCACCTTTCCCTCTCCCCACGGCCCAAAGGGCCGTGGGGAGAGGGAAGAGAAAAATATTTCGGGGCGAGGTGGGCCACCTTCGG
>JAUQQB010000235.1 GCA_030550075.1 Chloroflexota bacterium
CGCGACTCCCCCAAAAAATATATTTATCCCCCCTCCCCACGGCCCGTTGGGCCGTGGGGAGGGGGGATAAAGGGGGGTGGGGCCATTCTACCTCTTCTCGCGAGCCCCGAACTGCGTAACTCCTAATAGGGAGTCAGGCGGAACCAGTGCCCCCGATGGCCAGCGAAATATCGCGAGTGATGAAGCAACCCGCCCCAGATCGCCCAGAGAATTCTCCAATCAGCGCGCCGGAGGCGGGGCCAGGGCCCGGATCGCGTGATCCAGCGCGGCTCGCGTGGAGGATTCGGAGAGGCCATTGACGATCAACATGGTCACGACAGGCCCGCGGACCTGAAGCCGAACCGCCAGAGAGCCGCCTTCCGAGTCCTTCCAAAAGCCCGTCCAGCCATCCGGATCTTTTTGGAAGCTTAACGAAGCCGTCAGCTGCTCCAATGCGCGCTGGGCTTGCAGGTCATCGGCATAGCGATAGAGATAGTGGCCGACAAAGAGACTGGAGGAGCCGTCCCAAACGATGACCGCGACATGGTAGCCTTCCTGAAACTGAAGAACGATCCGGTCCATGCCAGCTGAGGCCACGGTGTCGGGATTTAGGGGTTGGGAGAGATCCTGAGGGGTGATCGGGCCTTCCTCCAGCAGAAAGCCGTTAGGAAAAGCATCTCGGGGTAATGCCATTGCCTCCAGGGAATCCGGGGTGGGGGATTGAGCGAAGGCCTGATGCAGGCCGAGGGCAAGGCCTGTCACAAGGACGAGCGCTATCGGGAAGAGCACAAGACGCTTCATGGATTTCCTCCTTTAAAGTTTGAGAGTCGAAAGCCTGAAAGGTTCCTCAGTCACAAGAAGGCCAAAGGCAGCCCTCCCAGCCCTTGATCCTCTTGCTTCCCCTTGCCGGGTAAGGAAAGGAGCCATTGTTCGCCCAGCTATGCCATGTGTTTACTCAATCGAACCACAACCTTGCTTGATAGTTGTAGGGTTGCCATTTGGGTCCCCACGGAGGTTCGGTCAAAAGCCATCCCCGCCTGGGCAGCAATAACACATTTCGATCGTTTCCCCACCAGTTCCAGATGCAGCCTGAGCTTGACCCGCAGGTCGCCGCATCGCCGCCGGGCCCGAGATAATGCTGATTATGACCATACCGTCCCGAGAAGAAAGCCCCATAATGTGGTCCTTCCCAGGTCCAGTAAGCCACAGCAACCGCGTTAGCGGTAACAGTCCCCCACCATTGGGGTTGTGGGGGAGATGGGGCAACCTGTGCTGAGGTGGATCCTGTAGATAACAAAATTCCCAGCGCGCCAAGGAAGACCCATCCGGGTATCCTTCTGACCCGCATCGCGCACCTCCCGCAAGGAGTTTTTCCTGCAGTAAGAGCTTACGGCAATTTGTTTCCCCCATGGTCCCCACCGATAGGGGACGGACTGTCCCCTATGATGGGGGATGGGGAAGCAGGGAAGGTCCAGGGGCGAAGGGGTGGTCGTATGGAAGCGCGGGATGTCGCCCTCCGAACCTTGATTTTCCGGTATGTTGTCGCAATGGGGAGATCGGAGTCTCGTCCTTCCTCCCTCCTCTATTCAGTATTCAGTGGGGAAGTGATTTATTGGGGATCGGGCTGGCCTTCTATGACGGCTTCCAACAGGGCGTGCTCGTCCGGGAGCGGTTCAAGGGTCCAGAGGGCGGCCCAGATGGAGACAGGGGCGCGAAACCTGGCACGCCGATGCAGCGGCGTGAGAACACCCTCCGCGCGAAATCCCGAGAGGGTGAAGATTCCCAGAGACCCCTACAGTTGGCCACGATAGGATGAGCTTGATTGGAGACTCCGCTTATGGATCTTCCACGCGAATCGCAATCCGTTGCGAGCCGAGCACAAAGGGAGCCCAGACCTCTCGTTCCCGGATCGAGCGATACGGGTCGAACACATAGACGACCTGCATCTGATAGATCCCCGGTGTGGAGGGAAGTATCACCTCGCCGGCGAGGATTGCCTCTGTGTCCGGCTCCAGATGAAGTGTCCACACTTCACGGCCGCGAAAGGGGATTTGCCGGAAGTTCCAGAAGAAGATCAGGGCATAATCCACCCCTTTATCTCCCCCCAAATTAGAGGCCCACAGAGCGATTGGCTGTGGCTGGCCCACTTTTCCATCCACCACGGTCAGCTGCCGCCCGGGGCGAGAAGGGTGATCCCATGGCCCCTGCGGGGGACGGACCAAGGCGACCCCGAGACTGAGAGTGACTCCTCGAGGGATGGGGGCTCCATGGAGAACAGGCCGCATCTCCCGGGCGGGACGGTGATCGAGGCCCACGCGAATCCGGGCTCGTCGGCCGACCAGCCGCGGATCCATGGAGAGGCGATCAAAGGGATTGGTGGAGAAATCCAGTGGGTCCAGGAATGCGATAACTATCAGGTCATGCAGTCCTTCCTCCGGAAGATCGATGCGCATAGGGAGCTCAATATCCCCCCCGGGAAGCAGGGGGATTAAGTGAAGCATTCCATATTTTCCGTTCAATTCGAAAGGGATCTGCTGATAATCCAGAATGGCCGTCACCAGGACGGTGATAGGTTGTCCCACGTGAAGAATCAGATAGGGGGCAAAAGGCTGACCAGGAGGCAGCGAGATCTCCTCGGTCTGCGGCCTCTGGAGCGGAGGCAGATGTCGGTGCTCCGGCCAGACGAAACCTATGCCTGCCCGACGGGATGGGAACCCCCAATCCACGGCAGGTCGTTGGACCTCGTGAACAATCACTCCAGGGATTTCGCCAGGCGGAAGAAAACGGTCCGCCGGTGGGCGACATCCAAGGTCCCAGATCAAGGTGAGCCACGCGAGGATCCTAAGCCATCTCTTTACATGCATCGCATGAAACTCTCCAGGATGCTGAAGTCGGGGAAAATACTTGAGGCGGCAAAGCCGTGCCGCAAGCATTCTCTCGCTCATGTATTTTCATCCGATCCTTCCACAGCCTTCTCTGTTCTCCCTGCGCCGCCTTGCAATATGAGTGACAATGGAGAAGGGCATAGAGGACACGATCGAAAGCGCGAATAGGGCTTGTTCTCAACGGGGCCTGAGGCCCGGGGGGTGTCTCCTGCCCCTCTTAAAACCCCTGGAAGAAAAGCCAGCAATCTAATATTATGGAAAACCACTAAAAGAGACATCCAGTCGCAACATCGCTGGTTTTGAAATCGTTATCCTGGTAACCATCTGTGTGAAAATGGTGAAATGATTCGGCGTAAATGTTACGACAAAAACCAGGATACCAAAAATATGTAATACAAGTGGCGCGGTGCCCTGAGCGATAATCTTGGCAGCGTGACCACCAAGCGGAGTCGGAGAGCGGCCGAAGGAAGCCATCCACCAGGATTTGCTGCTCAAAAAGGTCGGAGTCGCTTGTGTGCGATCCGTAGTGCCCAAATCCTGGGGGTTCCCAGTGAATCCAGGCGTCGGTATATCCGCTACGATAAAGAGTCAGAATACTGAAGGAAGATGAGGGAGGGCCTGCCTCCCCAAGTGATCGAATGGGCACTCGTCGGATTGCCCCTGGCTCAAAAACCTTATACCCATTTACTCCTGGTATCATTCCAGGAAATGATGGACCTCGTTGAGGATCCAGGAGAGTTGTAGTGTTTGATTCGGATTGTGGCGTAGTCTGAACAGGAGGAGTTTCCGTTTGCGCATGGACAGACTTTGTGTCCATTCGCCAGCCGACATCGTTAGCGCTTAGGAGGATGATCAGGCTGATCCATCCGAGCATTTTCCGGGTCCACATCGCGCACCTCCCGCAAGGAGTTTTTCCTGCACTAAGAGCTTACTGCAATTTGCTTTCCCCATGGTCCCCATCAATGGGGGACAGGCTGTCCCCTTTAATGGAGGACAGGGAAACAGGGAAGATCCAGGGGCAGAGGGGTAGGCCGTATGGAAGCGCGGGACGTCGCTCCCCGAATCTTGACTTTCCAGCATGTCATCGCAATGGGGAGATCGGAGTCTCGTCCACGGCCTCCAGCAAGGTTTGTTCGTCCGGCAGCGGTTCCAGATCCAGCAGGACAGCCCAGCGCGGGTCTTTCAGTCCGCCCCGGGCCAGCCAGCGGGCCAGATCTACCCGGTCGACTCGTCCCAGCCGATCCAGCGCCCGGTTTAGATGGGTGCGCACGGTCTCCCTCGAGCATCTGAGCCATTGGGCAATTTCCCTGTCGCTCAGCCCATGCGCAGCCGCCCAGGCCACCTGTCGCTGACGTGGGCTCAGAGTCGTCCACGGCGTCCCCCACATGGTCCACCAGCGCTGGATGCGGTCAGGGGCCTCCGGAGTCCAGAGGGAGGAGCCTTCCAGAGCTTGGCGAAGGGCAAGGATGAGGGAGTCCCCCATCGAATCCAGCCAAAGACATCCGGCGGCCCCCGCCCGATAGGCCAGCGCCTCTACGATGGGATCCGGTTGGATAGCAAACATGATGCCCGAGAGGGCGGGGAAGGCGTTGCGGGCGTGGTGGAGCAGGCGGGGGCCGTTCGCATCGGGGAGCTCAGAGGCGATCACGAGGAATGAAACGGGACAAGCGGCCAGCTGATGGTGGGCTTCGGCGGCGGTGGAGGCCGTCCAGGCGATGGAGAAGCCCGAGGCCTCGAGCAACCGACGCCAGGCGGCCAGGCGGAGAGGATCCAGATCCACCAGACCCAGCATCATTCGCACCTCCGGCCAGCGTACCAAAAAGATTATAGCATGCCAACCAATACAGGTTGAACGATTACAAGCTCTCCATGTGGATATACCCGCGAAGAGGCTCAAGGGTTGGGGGGATGAAAACCTTCGAGGGCTGAGCCCGATACCGTCTTTTAGTGGGTCAGGCGGTCAGGAGAGGGGAGAATCGAGGAGGTTTTGCGGCGGCTCTCAGCGGCTGCAAGACCTGACCTCAATTTTTCCCTCCCCCGTGCGGCCAAGCCATAAGGAGGAGGGAATTTGTGGGATATAGGCTGCTGAAGGCGGCCTATATCCTGCAAAAATTCGGAAGGCCCATCGGATTTCCCTCTTCTTCCTAATTGTGAAGCGATTCATACCGTCTATACTATAGGAGTTACGCAGTTGAGGAGTTACGCAGTTGGTTTTCTCCTGGGGGTTTGGGGGGTGGGGCCATTCTAACCTCTTCTCGCGAGCCCCGAACTGCGTAACTTCTATCTATAGGACTTACGCAGTTGACCTCTGGCCAAGGGGAGTTGAGGGGCCCCTCCCC
>JAUQQB010000236.1 GCA_030550075.1 Chloroflexota bacterium
GAGCCGGGGTTGGGGTCGATCCCCGGCCGCCAGCCCACCACATAGCTGGGAATCCCGGATTCCGCCGGGTTTTGCGCATGAACATCGAAGGCCCAGTAAGACCTGTGGCCGTTCCAGAGAGGGGGCGGATAGCGAAGCTCCCCATGCACCCCTCCGCCGACCCGCACCGAATCGAAATCGGCCGGGTTGAAGTCGGCAAAGATCCGCTGGATGTAGCGGGCAATGAGCGCTCGCGCCTGAGGATTGAAAGGCGCGTTGATGACCCGATAGCTGCCCTGGGTCACCGGATCCGGATCATACCGCTCGCCATACTGGTTCACGTAATACATATCGGGGTAGTTGCTAAACACCCAATCCGGAGCATACTGATAGCCAGGCACCAATTGCACATACCAGCCCCGGGCCTTCAGATTCGCCAATAGTTGTTTCATGGCGTTGATATACGCCATGTCGTATTGGCCTTCCTGGGGCTCATATCGCTTCCATTGAAGCTCGAAGGTGGTGGCACGCACGCCGCGTCTCCATTCGTCTTCAAAATGCTGGCTATCATCGTTAATGATCCCGAACAGATAGCGAGGCGCGGTAGCTGTTGTCACACCTCCCCGATTCGTTGCCCGTCCTTCCTGCTCCAGAACGCCTGTTAGAGGAATTGCCCTCACGATCAAGAACATCGAAACCCATATCCACAAAGAGCGAAGCTTCAGATTCATGCGCTTATCTCCTGATAAAGCTGGTTGTATTGTTGAGCCACCCGGTGGATGTTAAAGTATTCCTCCACAAGCTTCTGCCCCTCCCGGCCCATGCGCGCCCGCTCATCCGGGTTGCGCAACAGGTCGACCACCGCCTCCGCCAGGGCCTCCGCATCACCGGGAGGCACGGCCAGACCCGCCGTTGCTTCCCGTAACACTTCGTTCATCGGTGGCAGATTGGAGATCACGATGGGCTTGCCGGCGGCCAGGGATTCCAGCAAGGTGAGAGGGATGTCCACCTTGTGGCGCATCGTCTCCAGAGGCAATAGGGTGAGATCCGCAGTGCCAATGAAAGGCCGCATATCGGCCACAGTATTGTAGAAGCCGACCATAGGTCTCGGGCCCCATCGAGAGACGGTCTCCCGAATCTTCCGTTCCCGCTCCCGGTCTCCCGCGGAACGAAGACGGCATGCAAAGATGACCCGCACATCAGGCACTCGGGCCCGGATCAACGGCAGGGCCCGCAGCAGAACATCCGCTCCCTGCCCCGGACCGTAATGGCCGGGAAAGAGCAGGACCGGATGTCCATCAAGCCCCAGCCGGGCCTTCCATTGATCAGCCTGGGCCTGCAGGGCAGCCCAGCGCGAGACATCCACGCCCGGCGGGATGCGAACCACGTTGGTCAGGCCTAGCCCCCGCAACGCCTGCAACCCATATTCGGAGAGGACGACCAGTTTATGGGCGAAAAAGAGACGACCGCTCAGCGGCCCGCCATCCGCGGTAGCGGGCACCGTATGCAAAGTGGGGCGGCGGCGGAATTCTGGCAGCAGCCGGCACAGCCATGAGGAAAGAGCATAAGGCCGATAGATTAGATGATACAGATCTATGTCATCTGGATGTCCCAGTAGCAATCGCCAGAAAACCTGTGCCTTCTGAAATAAGGAGGGATGTGAGCTTCGATAAATCGGCTCCGGCTTGAGATTACCTCCCACAGGTGCTTGCCCATTCCGGGTCGTCAAGATGCGGAAGCGATGGCCCTGCAGAATCGTTGTCAGGGCATAGGCCAGGTTTTTATCCCCCTGATCCCAGGGAGGAACCATAGGCACTGAGGTGATCATGAAAACGTTCATCCGGAGTCACCTTTCTATCCATCAAGCTAACAGCAGGTCGTCATAGACTTGTAACAACTGCCGGGCCGCCTCCTGCCAGGTGAACATGGCGGCCCGCTGGCGCCCCGCCTGCCCCAGGCGTCGGCGCAGGTCGCCATCGCGCAGGAGCTTCCTCATTGCCTCTGCCAGCGCTGCCACGTCGTAAGGATCCACCCGCATCCCCGCTTCCCCCACCACTTCCGGCAAGGCCGAGGCATCGGCCACCAGGACCGGAGTGCCACAGGCCATCGCCTCCAGCGCCGGCAAGCCAAACCCCTCGATCACCGACGGCAGGACCACCATGGTGGCCAGGGCGTAGAGTCCGGGCAGATCGGCCTCCGGCACCCAACCCAGGAAATGCACGCGCCCGTTCAACTGGTGCCGAGCAACTGCTTGTAAGGCTTCATCCGGGAAGCGCGGATCCGCCGGTCCAATGAACACCAGGTCATGAGCGGTCTCCGGGGCGATCGCCGCGAACGCCTCCACCAGCCGGGCCAGATTCTTGTGCGGTCGACGGACACCTACGGTCAAAATGAAAGGGCGCGGCAGATGATAGCGCCTGCTGAGCGAGCGCAGCTGATCCTCATCCACGGGCTGGCTGAAATGAGGATCCACGCCTTCCGGGATCACCGTGATCTTCTCCGGCGGCATCCGGTAAATGCGTGTGAGATCGGCGGCCGTCGCCCGAGAGACGGCGATGATCCGTCGAGCACGGCGGGTGCCCCAGGTCATGAGCAACCGATAATAAGGTCGGGCCCACGCGGAGGGCATGTAGGCGGGATAACGATCGAAGATCAAATCATGAACGGTGATCACCACGGGACACGAGGCGAAAAGCGGTGCCACGATGTAAGGCGAGTGGAACAGATCCGCCTGAGCCTGCCGCAGCAACAAGGGCCACAGGAATTGCTCGTGAGGCCCGTATAATGGCCAGGGGCCCTCCCGAAGTTCCACGTTCGGCAGGGCGGCCAGCCCTTGCCAGTGAAAACGGCTATCGGATCCCCGCCCTCGAAAAACAATAAAGTGGTGTTCGGAAGCCATGACGGCAATGGCTTCCACCAAACGGAAGGCGTAACGGCCGATGCCGTGGTAGCGATCATTCACATAACGGGCATCAAAGGCGATGCGCCTCATGCCTGCCCTTCCAGCTTACGGATGGCGATGCTCTTGCGCTTATTTGAAAGATCCCTGGTCGGTTCAACAAAGGCTCGCCCCCTTTCTCCTCACGACCCCAAATGAGGAGGGGGAAGAAGGCAGCAGGAGCTTCTATGAACTCTTCCGGTAAGTGCTCGCTGCGTTCACATCCTCGGAATTCGTAGCACGGGTTTGCGAGGCCGCGAGCTGCCTCGCAGGAATCCAGAACCTAACGATAAGTGAGAGAAAGCGCGCAGGATCAGAGCGAGCCCTATACAAGCAATGATCCACATCACCAATAGCGACAGGAACAGGGTGGCTGAGCCCGGCACCGCCGCTGGGTAAAAGCGATATCCTCCTGTAGGCGATGGCTGTGCACCCGGATGATCCACCCGATAGAGGAAAATATCGCCGTAAGTGCTGCCACGAGTCGCAAAGAGCAACTCCCCTTTCTCCTGAATCCATGCGGCCATCTCTGCCGTCATACGACCATAACGAGCCCAGATGTCTTTGGGAGCTAAGACGAAATAGCGCACCCCCAGGCGTTGGGCCTCCTCTGGCGTCGCCGCCTCGGTGATCGGCCGATGAGGGAAAAAGTATTGAAACTTAATGGCGTCGCCGCTGGCGTTCAGCGGCTCGCTGGCCGGGAGATGCTCCTGGACATAGGCCGTCAGCTGTTGATAGCCATTGTCCAGGCCGATGCCATAATTAAGCCCCCAGAGAATCAGGTTGTAGTAGAGCACGGGGGCCAGAAACATCAGGAACCCGAAAGCGCCGGAAAACCCCCTGCGGTCATCGCTCCCGAAGCCGGCGTATCCTACCAGGAGGATGGCCGGCACCAGCAAGAAGTAGAAGAACTGATCATTGCCGGCGCCCTTGAGCGTGGTGAAGGCATAGAAAGGGTAGAGAACCAGGCCCCAGATACCGAGCAGGCGAGCGTTTCGATCATGTCGTTGACCCAGCAAGAGCCGCAGCGTGGCGATCCCGCCCAGCCCTAATAGCAAATAGGTGCTGCCATAATCGATCAGCCTCCGGGTCAGGAAATCCAGCAAAGAGACACCCGGCCGATTCCACCCGGAGAGCTGGATCACTCCCAACAATCGAAGCAAAGAAGTCTCCTTAACCTCCATGAACCGCTCCCAATAGTCCAGCATCCATGCCCATATCGGAAACAGGCTGTAGATCCAGAGCGCAACCAGCGGGGCGATCACGAGGGTTTCCCAATCTATCTTCCGGTTCCGTCGGGATTCCCACAGCCCAAAAAGGAAAACCGCCAGCGGAGCGGTGAAGGTGAGCTCCTTCGTCAGCATGGCCAGCCCAAATAACAAGCCAGCCCATAGACCCTGGCCCCTGTTGATGAGGATTAATCCCATGCCGGCCAAGGTTAACAACATTGCCATGGTCTCCAGCATCGCCCGTCGGTTGATGCGCACCCCAAAGGGATCCAGAATAAACAGCGCCGCCCAGAGGAGCCCCAGCCAGGAGCCCCGCAGCCGTCGGCCCAGCAGATACAGCACGACAGCAGTTAATCCGGCGAGGAACGCGTTGAGGTGCCGGGCGTGGTAAACCCAGGCAAAGATGTCCCCGGGATCCTGAACGGCGCTGGCAGCGTCGGCGGTGAGCCCCAGATACATGCCTTTGACCAGAAAGTAAAGGGGTGGGTGAACGAATATGGGATCTCCATTGTCCCAAACCAGGCTTCCCTCGCCCACAACCCGGATGCTGGCTCGGGTGTAGAGGATCTCGTCGGTGAGAACATCCGGGGCCTTGTCCAAGCGCCACGCCGCCGCGATAAAGGCCAGGATTCCCACCACCAGGCTCATGAGCAGAGCATCTAACTTTGGATGCCGAACCGGGATCACTTCTGCTCACCTCGCTCTGTGTCCTTCATGCCCCATCCCCGAACATAGCCCCAGGCCACTGCGTAAGTACTAAGGGCCTTCAGAGGACGGAACCCTAATTTCCAGTAAGGATAGCCGTAGGAATAAAGGATGAATATGTTCGGCACAACCCACAACGTGGCTGCCATCAGGAATATCAGGCGGTGCAGGATCGTCGGCAGCGGTGGGCCTAATCGCCGCTCGGGCCATCGGCGGGCTTCCTGCCCGTAGCCGATGCCATACCAGTAGAATTTGCGCACCAGAGCGCTTAAGCTTGCCGGGGGCGGATGTTCGACCCAAACATCGGGAACTAATATGAGCCGATATCCCAAACAACGCACCCGAT
>JAUQQB010000237.1 GCA_030550075.1 Chloroflexota bacterium
CGTTGTGCCAGGATCAGGTCGCCCGACTCGATCCCGGCGTTCCGCATGCTGTCGCCCTGCACGCGGAGCACCAGCGCCTGCTCCGGGCGAATGGGAACAATGGGCTCCATGTCCTTTTCCACATAAGGATGATAGATTCGGCCACCCACCTCCAGTGCCTCGATCAGCACCTCCGCTTCGTCAAACAGACGCCCCGTCGTCTGGGGGTCCAGGAACTGCAGATCGCCGGCGCGAGGATGGGTATCCGGCAACAGGGTGAAAGAGACCAGGAAGAGCTTCGCCGGCCGGAGCGGCCACTTGGGGGCCGGGATTCCTTCCTCCTGAGGCGTGGGAACGGATGAGGTGGGCTCCAGAGTCTCGCTAACCCTTGAAGTCTCTTCCGGGGGTGTGTCGAGGGAACCGTCCAGGATCTCGCAGATGAGTTGCCTGGCCTGTTGGATCGCCTCTTGCAGGTCCGGATGGGGCCTTCCTTGAAACTTGGCCGAGCGGCTCAGGCCCTCCAGGATGCGCTCCGCGCGCCGGGCCATCTCCAGCGCCCACCCCGGATCGTGGAATCGAAGCCATCGGGCTCCGAGCAGCGCGACCAGGGCCTCAGGGAGCGCCAGCCCATGGAAGCGAAGGGCGCGACAGCAATCCGTGAGCTGCCGCTGGGCGGCGGGCGGCGAAAACCACGGTTCCTCCCGATCCAGCGCGATCAGGACCACCCGGGCCCCTATGTGGCATCGAACGATCTCCCCCGGTCGGGCGGAATCACTGGCAGGGGTGGAGAGCAACAACTGGCACAGGCGGCGAAGCTCCGCCGGATCCGATGGGGACTGACTCAGCAGGTCGTTGAGGCGCCTTAATCCCGGATGAGCCTCCTCATTCAAGGCCTGGATCAGATGGGAAAGGAGGTGGAGATCCCTGGACACTGCTTCCTCCTCCCGCAGGGGGATGTCGTGCCATGCGCTGGAGATGATAGACCAGCTCGAGCAGATCGGTTGGCGTTAGTAATCCCGCATCGGGATGCGACCAGTGCCGGATCAGTTCCACCAGGCGCAGCAACAGCCGTTGCAGCCTCCGCTGGGGATCCTGCAGGGGCTGTTCCTGCTGGACGACGGCGGCGATGGCTTCGAGAAGCTCCCGCTGCCCCATCGCGCGGGCCAGCTCCCGCTGGCGCAATTGTTCCTGCAGTGCCTGAGACTGCAAATGCACCGTCCATCCCCGCCAGGGAACCCGCCAGTGCTCCAGCCAGGCCTCCCGGATCATCGGCTCCACCTCGGGCCAGGGGACGGGCGGCTCGAAGGCGAAATGCAGGATCTCCACATCCCAGCTATGGTCACGAATCCATTGTCCCAGGTTTTCTCGAACCTCCACGCGAATCTCCTCCCAGCGTGCAGGGATCGGCGCGTCCTCCGGCGGGCGTTCGGGAATCCCCCACAACCCTGGGAGATCTTCGGGCAGAGAAGGCTCGCCAGCCACCCGTGGAGCAGGGTGTGGGGGAGCATGCCAGGGAGGAGGATAGGGGGACCACAGTTCATCGAACCAGAACCTTCCCAAGCGGCGGGCCAACAGCGTGCGGGCCTCGTCAGCCAGCTCGCCCGCCCAATCGATGCTGTAACCTTTTTCTCTGGATCCTGTATCCAGCTGATAGGCCATACGGATCAGGCGGGCCTCGTTCTCCGGGTTATTCGGCTGCCAGCGCAATCGGCAGCTCAGATACAGGTCGGTCTGAATCGGCAGGCCATCCCGGGTCCATGCGTTTACCCGCCGTCGGCGGGATTGGGGGCGAAGATCCAGGACCAGGGCGGGGCGTTCGAAGGGGCGGAGGAGATGCCGGCCCGGACCGATGAGGCGGGCGAAGGCGCCTCCCCGCTCCAGCAGGACCAGGTTGCTCTCATGCACAATGAGCGCTCCGGGCCCGCCGACCTGGACCAGAACAGAAGCCCGGGTGGCGGGCGTCAGGTCTCCATTCCGTGCTTCACCGATGGGGTGCTCCCACTCCGGCAGAAACAGCGAGCGGAGTAGAAATCCGAGGGCCGGGCGCATGGGGAGCCGGTAAAGGCGCTCCACAAAAGCTGCAGCCTGGATCGCAAAGAAAGCGAACAGCATCCCTTCCATCAACAATCCCAGCAGACACCCCAGGCCGAGCTCCCATAGCGATATGGAGGCGCGCCACGCGATCAGGAACATGGGCGGCAAAGTGAAACAGAGGGCGCTGATCACAAGGAGCATCAAAACCCGGATAAGCGGACGGCTAATCAACTCCATGGTCTTCTCCACATGGGATGAGCGCCGTATCTCATGCGCCACTGGATCCCTCACCGCGCAGATACTCCCACAGCTGTTTCAATTCCTCGGGAAGCGTCAGGCCGCTCTGGCGGACGGTGGCATCCAGGGTTTCCAGGAAGTGGAGGAGGATCACCTCGGGCGAGACCTCCGGGTAGGCTGTTAGCACCCCGTTGATCGCCTCCAGCATCTCCATCTGCGAAGCATAACGGGCGCGCGCGTATTCCATCAGCACTTCCGATTCCGCCAGGCCGATCCACCGGGCCAGGCGGGTCGCCCACTGGCTACGCCAGACCTCCACCCGCTGGCGTCGGGCTTCCTCCGGCACCTCGCTCAGGGTCACCCGCAGGCGATCCATCCGGATCCCCAGTGCCCTCAGATCCTGGTTAAGGGTCGTCCGGATCTCCTCGGCCAGCCGGGCCAGAGGTGCCGCGGGAGCCTCTCCGGCGTTCTCCAGCTGGGTGAAGAGGAAAAGCTGATCGAACAGGCGATTTCCGATTCGGATCGAGAGCTCCCCTCGTGCCATCTCATGGGGAAGCTCGAACCAGTGGAGCGTGCGATCTTCGTCCACACGGGCGGCTCGCAGCGCCTGGGCGATCGCACGGCTCATCGTCCTGGGAGGGAAGAAATAGGGAGAGCGTCGGAAAAGAGTCGGAGGAAGCTTTTGTGGAAGAAAGGCCACCGCCGTTCGGATCTTCAGGCCCAGCGCGATCCCATCCTGCGTGCGGACTTGAAGGGTGGAGGCGTCGCCCCGGGGGAACCCCTGGGGGCGCAGATCAACGAAGGCGACGGCCTGTTCGCCAGCTTCCACCCGAACCAGCCCCGGCCCGGCGATGCGGGAGAGCGTGCCTTCCCGCTCGATGGCCATCGCACTCCGGGCATCCAGCAGCCAGAGACCCGGGCCTCCTCGTGGTTCCGAGGGATGGCGCGGCTGGCCAGCGTCCACCGCTCCCAGGGAATGTAATGTCCCAAAAAGAAAATGGGTGAATGCCCAGCGCAAAGCTTCCTGTTCGCGTCCTGTCGCGGGGGCTAACAGGGGAAAGAAAAGCTGGAACAGGAGGAAGCCGTACAATGCCATCAGCACAAGCCAGAACCCGATGATCGGCCATGGCGCCCGCAGAAGCCCCCGCCATCCGAGCAGGCACAGGACGAGGGCAACCACCAGCCCAGGCCATAACCCGGCCTGCCATCTTCTCGTGGACCGCATGGCTACAACCCCCTGGTCTCGGGGAATCCGAGACTCATCCTTGGGCGCGGTTCGTTATTGTCTTCTATTGTAACGCAACTTGCTGCCGGCTCGATCCTTTCCTACCGGATTAGGACTTACGCAGTTCGTTTCCCAGGGGGGGTGGGGCCATTCCGTTCCACCTTTAGAGCTTTCAACTGCGTAACTCCTACGGATAAAGAACAGATTTTCGCGTCCGTGGCCCCAAAAGGCTGCAGGGGGAACGGATGCGAAGTTTAACTCCTGTAAGCATCACCCGAGCGCAGATCCCGGTGCCTGGCCTTCCGCCATCCCCAGGCTCCGATCATCGCCATCAGGCTGACGACAGCAACGGTGATCCCCACCGGCCACGTTCCCGGCCGGTATTCCCAGCGGACCCTGTGAACGCCGGCCGGGCTCGCGATGGCCTGGAACAATCCGTTGGCCCGAAAGATCCGCGCCGTCTGCCCATCAACGCTGGCTCGCCATCCCGGATCGAAGGATTCCAGAAGCACCAGCCACCCGGGTTGCTCCAGGCGTACCTCCGCCTCGCGGACCTCCGGCGTGAAGCGGATCCAGCGCACTTCCACCGCGCACGAGCCTATCATCCCGCCAGCATGGTCGGTTTCCCCCTCGATCACCACCATCCGGGATGGATCAAAGGCGGGATCGTCCAGGCGGTCCATGGCTTCCGCTTCGCTCCGGGCGAAGGCCGCGGCGCACACGCCATACAGGCGCGGCGGGCTCTTCCAGAACTCGTAGATCTTGACATCCCCGGCATAGCGGAGCGCGAAGGCTCCGCCCGAGCTCAGGACCAGCGCCTGAAACGCTCCGGTCCGTTCATCGACCAGGGCGCCGCCTTCCACACGCCAGCCACCCCGGGCGCAGGCAGCGGGATCCGGGTGCAGACGCAGGCCCGTGATCGTCCGCGGCGTTCCCCAGCGAACCGGAGTGGGCGCCTCGCCTTCCCCCATCGCCACTGGAAGCTGGAATCGCTCTCCCTCCAGGGTCTGAAGCTCCACGGTCCCCAGCCTCGTCTGGGATGGGAGCGTGGAGGCGATGCGCAGGCGCAACTCCGTGGCCTCGAAGGGGGGGAAGGGGCCGGCTTCAATCCGTTCCGGCCCACAGGCATCGGCGATGAGGCCGCGATCGTAAAATACCCCATCGATCCACTCATCGCGCAGGCGATCCATCACAATCCAGCGCACCCCCAGGAGTTGCAGCCAGCGCGGCTCGGGGAGACCGGGCAACGTCTCCCATAGCCGCCCGTCCATCAGCAGGCGGTTCGGGGGGACGAAGTGCTGGGCCAGCTCGATATAACGCCGCAACGGGAGCACCCCGCCATCGTATCCATCAACCGTCGGCAGACCATAGGCCATCGGCAGGTTGGCGACCAGGGCTTCCTTGTATTTTGTGGCGATCAGGAACTCCTCAAAGGCCTCGGGCGAAAGCCGGCCCTGGAAGATGCTCCGCCATTCCCCCAGGTCGCCCGGATCAAAGCGCAGGTCCACGACGCTCAGGATCCGCCCTGCCCACGGCCCCTCCCGGGCCAGGAGATCTCGCAGGACCACTGCCGGGAGCCGGGGATCGGACCATGCTTCGGGGGCCGTGAGGCGGTTCACGGGAAGTCCCCAGGCGGCCCCGAGGAGCTCGGCCATCCAGAGCCCCGCCCAGATTGGGCGGGGAAGGCGGCGCCCGG
>JAUQQB010000238.1 GCA_030550075.1 Chloroflexota bacterium
GCGCCGAAGGCGCGCGGCTCGGCCCCAAAAGCCCCCAGGAGGAAACCGCCTAGATCCGTATAGACACTGCGGTAGAACGGCTGAATAGTTACGGAGCGGGCAGGGTCTGCCTCTTAACGTCTATGGATCAGATCCCCCTCGCAATTTGCGAATCAAAACTGGGTATCGGTCAGGGCTCTTTAAGGATTGGCATAAGCATGATAGTTCGTTTCCCTTAAATCCTCCGCAGCACGCCGCGGATAATCGCCATCAGCCGGGGGACCAGAACCTGGCCTGCTTGAAGCACCTCCTCGTGACTCGGCGGCTCAAAAGCCTCCGGGTTCAGAACATTTGAGATCCCAGATAAGGCGAGAACCCGCATTCCGCCATGGCGGGCCACGATCACCTCCGGGACGGTGGACATCCCAACGGCATCGGCGCCAATCAGACGCAGGAATCGCACCTCCGCCGGCGTCTCGAAGCTGGGCCCGCCCAGCATGATGTAGATCCCCTCATGAATTGGAACACCTTCTGCTTCAGCGACCTCCCGGGCCAGCGCCCGAAGCTCCGGGTCATAAGCGTGGGAAAGATCGGGAAAGCGTGGTCCCCAATCTGCCTCGTTCGGCCCCCGGAGGGGATTGGCTCCTGCCATCCCGAGGAGGCCGATATGGTCACGAAGGATCATCACATCCCCGGGCCGGAACGCTGGATTCAGCCCTCCGGCGGCGTTGGTCAGGATCAGGATACGGATCCCCAGAAGCTGCATCACCCGAATCGGAAAGGTGATCCGCTGTACCGAATAACCCTCATAGAAATGAGCGCGCCCCTGGAGCACCATCACCGGGTGCCCCTCCAGCTGCCCGATGATCACCCGACCGGGATGCCCTTCGACGGTGGCGGCTGGGAAACCAGGGATCTCCGTGAAGGTCAGTGTGGTCGATGCCTCGACCGCATGAGCGAGCGGGGCCAGGCCGGAACCCAGCACCAGCCCAATCCGCGGCGGAAACGGGATCCGTTCCCGGACCCATGCGGCGGCAGCTTCGTATTCAGATCGGGGGATTGCTTCATGAACGTGCATGGCAAGCTCCAGAAGGGAAGTTTCCTTTGTTTATGCTTCCCGACGCTTCAACAGAGCCTGCTTCTTCTCTTCGAACTCCTGATCGCTCAGCAGACCGCTGCGACGCAAGGCCTCTAATTGCGCCAGCAAAACCTCGATTTCCCCACCCCCCAGGCTCTCCAGCCCCGGGCGTTCCCCCAGCATGGCCTTCTGATCCAGCATGACCTGCTTGAAACGCAGAGGATCGGCGATCCGGTTCAGACGGTTCACCCCGATCTCGCTACCGGTGAGGATTTCAATATCTCCATAGTTGAATAGGCGCCCCCACAGGGATTGTCGCAGGACCACATCATTGACCTTCTCGAGGGAAGAATCGAGGACGTTCTTATTTAGGATCCCTTCCACCTGGACCACCCGCCGCGTGGTCACTAGATATACTTCGTTCCACCAGCGAAGCAGGGAACGGATCAGCAGCGCAAGCGGGATCGCCGCCAGGGCCAAGCCTGCGATGACCACCGGGAGCGTAAATGGGGGAAAGAGGATGCCGCTGGCGATGGTCAGGCCGATCAGAATGCCGGCGGGGATCCCGTAACCCAGCACCGGGCGGAAGAGGACCAGGGGATGTTGCCGGGTCTGGAAAAGGACGCGTTCGTTCTCGCCCAATAGCCGTTCGATGTAGCCCATGGGAACCCCCTGCATGGATGTTCGAGAGGAGGGAAAGATTGCCTGGATAGTCCATCGGATGAAAACACGCTCAATTCGGACAGATACCCGCTTTTGAAAACTCTTTCCTCCTGTGGAGAGCTGTAGAGCTCAGATCGAGCTGGGACCCGGATCCTGGGAATATTTCAAGCGGGTAGGGCCATCCCTCCAAGGAGCGTTTAATCCAGTCGTAGCCCCTCCCGCCGACGTCGATGAGAAGGGATCGCTTCCATCATCTGGAAAACCAGCTCATAGCGGCCCATGGGCGGCATCACATAGAGCCCCTGGGCGAATTTCGCGAGTTCCGCCACCACCTCCTGAGCGATGCGAAGCCCTTCTACACGCGCGCGCTCCTCGCCGGCCCGGCGGAGACGCTCCCGAATCGCTTCCGGGACCTGGATGCCTGGCACCTCATTGTGCAGGAACTCGGCGTGGCGAAGGCTGACCAGGGGAAGCACCCCGGCCAGGATTGGGATCGGAATGGGACCCTCCTGGTCCTCATAGCGTCGGAGGAAATCCTTCAAGGCAGCTGGCTCATAAACCGGCTGGGTCATGATGAAATCCGCCCCCGCACGGATCTTCCGGCGTAACGCCTTCATCTCGCGCGCGGGATCCGGCGCGTTAAAGTTCAGGGCGACGCCCACAAAGAACGCGGTCGGCCGGCCAATCGATTCCCCTGCGTGATCGAGGCCTGTGTTAAACCGCTCTTTAATCAGCTGAACTAAGCCTGACGGCACGATATCCATGGCATCGGTGGCCTCGGGGTAATCCCCCTGAGCGGGGGGATCCCCCATGACGACGAACAGGTTACGCACCCCGAGGGCATGGATGGCTAAAAGATCCGACTGGATTCGCAACAGGTTGCGTCCCCGGGTCGGGAAGTGAAGGATGGTTTCCATGCCGACATGGTTCTGGACCAGGAAGGCCAGGGCCCATGGGCTCATCCGTAGCCGGGCCATCGGGCTATCCGCGATGTTCAGCGCATCCACCCCGCCAGCTTTCAGCGAACGAGCCACCTCCAGAAGAGCGCTGGCATCATGGCCCCGCGGAGGATCCACTTCCACGCTCACCACCAAGAGGCCTGCTCGCAGACGACGGGCGAGGTCGGTGGGCTCCGGTTCGGGTGGGGTGGAAGGAGAAACCACACGAAAGATCGGACGGCGGTCCTCCGCTGAAGGTTCCGCCCGCGCCTCCAGCGCTCGACGCATCGCGGCGATATGTTCCGGTGTCGTTCCGCAGCATCCTCCGAGGATCCGCACTCCGAGGCTCAGGAAACGCCGCGTATATTCTGCGAAGTAGTCCGGTGTGGCCGGATAACGAAGGCGCCCGGCGGCCATCTCAGGCCAGCCTGCGTTCGGCATGACCGCCAGGTAAGGCGGGCCCCCCTCTGCTTCCGCCATCCGGGAAGCCATCCGGCGGATCACCGGTAGCAGTTTGGCGGGCCCCACCGAGCAATTCGCTCCAACGATGGGAACGCCCAGTCCCAGAAGGGTCTCGACAACCTCCTCGGGGGTGTGACCCATCAGGGTATGGCCATCCTGCGCAAAGGTCATCTCAGCGATGATCGGCAGGTGCGGGGCGATCTCCTGGGCGGCGCGGACGGCTTCCAGGATCTCCGGGAGGGATGAGAAGGTTTCCAGGATCAGGGCATCCACGCCGGCCTCCGCCAGCGCGGCGATTTGTTCCCGGAAGGCTTCTCGAGCTTCCACAGCCTTCACCCGACCCAGAGGGGCAAGAGGCACTCCCAGTGGCCCAACGGAGCCGGCGATCCACACCGGGCGATCTACCTCCAGGGCGGCCTTCCGGGCCAGCGTGACTCCTGCACGGTTCAGCAGCGCCGCTTGGTCTTCCAGACCGTGTTCGGCCAGGCGATAGCGATTCGCCCCGAAGGTGTTGGTCTCCAGTAGCTCAGCCCCTGCCTGCAGGTAGGCGCGATGGATCTCCAGCACGACTTCAGGAGCCTCCACATTCAGCGCTTCATAACAGCGATCAAACGAGAAACCACGCGCGTAAAGCATGGTGCCCATTGCCCCATCGGCCAGCAAAGGGCCCTGTGCCAGACGCTCGAGGAGAGTCGGTTTCGTCATCGCGGTTGGCTCCTCCGACAGTAGAGATGCTTCGGGGCGGGCCGCCGAAGGCAATCCACCCTGCCCCCAAATCTCCATGGGGAAAACTAACTCCGCAGCTTCTCCATTAAACATTGAGCGCCAGGGTGATTGCGGACGTTAGCTCTCTGATTCCTCCCCCAAGCGGATGCTCGCCGGCTCGATCACATTTTAACTGAATCGGGATAACTTTGTAGCTTAACCGCTTGGCTATTCGCCAGTGGTGCTCGTTCAGGTTCAGGGCAGGGTAAAAGCGGATGACCTCTCCCTATGGCCCTCTGGACCGTGAGGAGAGGGTAGAAAACATCTTTCGGGGCCGGGGCGGGCCTTTGGCCCCTGCCCCAGCCCCGAAAATCCCTGGATCGAAGGTGAGGGAGGGCTCGCACCATTGGTTACTAACCAGCGGTTTTTCTCCTTCCCCCTCTCCCTATAGAGGGCTTGTGGAAGCCCGGCAGGTCGCCAAAGGCAGCCTGCCCGATCCCCTAATCTCTTTCTTCCCTTCACCCTACAGTCCGAGGCGAAGGGCTGTGGGAAGAGGGAATAGGGGAGAGGGGTCTATTCTTCCAAAGCCTATCGGGCTTCCCGGAAGGTTTGGGAACGAGCCCTAAGGATTCTGAGACACACTCAGGTTCGGGGACGGTTTGACGGATCGGACATTTCATTGGTATACTCCAGAATCTGGATAAGGAGTTCCTTGTCTTGACCGCTCCCATCCGAACCGGGTATAATTGCACCTGGGATGCCGACGTAGCTCAACCGGTAGAGCAAGCGCCTTGTAAGCGCGAGGTTGCGGGTTCGAATCCCGCCGTCGGCTTGGTAGGGGCGGGTACCCAAGCGGCCAACGGGACCTGGCTGTAAACCAGGTGGCGGAAGCCTTCGGGGGTTCGAATCCCTCCCCGCCCACTGGTGTGTTTTATTTTTTATGCCTTTTGTGTGACTAGAAGGCTATGAGGAGACTAACGGAGAAGGCGCTTGGCGAAGGTTCCTTACCCCATTACGAGCCCACGTAGCTCAGGCGGCAGAGCACACCCTTGGTAAGGGTGGGGTCACGGGTTCGAGTCCCGTCGTGGGCTCCTGCTGTTCTCGCCGGGGATCAGAGCCCAACCCTATGAATGATCAGGTGTAGAAAAAACTGTTCAGGAGGTGTGACGATGTCGAAGGCGGTATTTGTGCGGGCGAAGCCGCATGTGAATGTAGGGACGATAGGGCATATTGATCATGGGAAGACGACGCTGATC
>JAUQQB010000239.1 GCA_030550075.1 Chloroflexota bacterium
CGCCTCCCTCCTCAGCCCGCGAGCCGAGGCCGATCCGGCCAAGGCAGGACACCGGTGAAAGTCCGGGGCCGACCGTATAGTCGGGATGGGAGCAGGTGGCGTTCCCACAGCGCGCTGCGCGTGGCGTGAGGCCCGCCCTGAAGGTGTTTTGAAATGCCTTAGGGGTTGCTGGTCCATGCGCGGTCGGCGGCCTGTTTCCCCTGCCCCCGGAGATCGAACGACCTTCGGGGGTTTTGCTTTCATGCGCGCGGTGGGGAGAGCACTCTGGAACAGAACGGGTTCCAGACTGTATCCGGATTTCCTGCCCCGAGGGTTCGTGGACCTTCGGGGCTTTTTATTGAACCCTATCGTAACTATTCAGCCGGGCCACATTCCGTTCAGAGCTCCCGCGAAGCGGCGGAAGGGCCCTAAAAGCCCCCAGGAGGAAACCGCCTATATCCGTATGAGCATTGCGGGAGAACGGCTGAATCGTTACACCCTATCTTGCCAAAGTAACAATTCGGAAGCCAAGCGGGTGCTTTATCGAGAAAGTGGAAGCCCCTCCCCACGGCCCGAAAGGCCGTGGGGAGGGGGAAGAAAAATATTTCAGGGCGGGGGCTCGCTCTCAGCATCCATCGCTTCCAGGCATTTCTTTCGTACTGCAAGACTCCATACTCGTCCAATCGAACGCCCTGCGTTCTGGATCCCGGGGCGTTCCCTAATCCGCATCCCAGAGGGAAGCCGAACATGACCGGAAAGGCAACCGGATGGCGTATCCGAGCTCGAAGTTCGGTCTGGCTGCCCCGCATGGGGGCTGCGTTCCTCTTCATCCTCATCTGGAGCTTGATGGTTCGCCTGGGGGATTACCCGCCGTTCATTCTGCCGGGGCCGGAGCGAGTGGCGGCCCGGCTGTGGGCGCTGGCGGTCGAAGGAGCGCTCTGGCGCCACTGGTGGGCAACGGCCGTCGAGGTGGGGCTGGGCCTGAGCTTGGGGGTTATCGTGGGCCTGATCCTCGCTTATCCCCTGGCCCACTGGCGGCCCTTCGAGCGGCTGGTGGCCCCGTATCTGGTGGCCTCCCAGGCGGTGCCCATTGTGGCGGTCGCGCCGCTGCTGATCATCTGGTTCGGCCCCGGGCTGCTGGCCCGGGTCCTGGTCAGCGCCCTCATCGCCTTCTTCCCGGTCCTCATCGCGGCCATCGCCGGCTTCCGCCAGGTGCCCCCAGAGTGGCGGGAACTGTTCCGCAGCCTTCAGGCCACGCGGTGGCAGACCTTCTGGAAGCTGGAGTGGCCCGCCGCCCTCCCGGTGATCTTCGGGGGACTCAAAATCGGCGCGACCCTCTCGGTGATCGGGGCGTTCGTGGGCGAGCTGATCAGCGCCGACCGGGGGATCGGCTTCCTGATCAAGCAGGGTCAGGGGCTCTATGACACCTCCCTGGTGTTCGGGGGGATCCTGCTCCTGGCCTCCCAGGCCCTGTTGCTATATGGGGCGATCTCCGCCCTGGAACATCGCCGGGTGCGATTGTAGGACAACTGCAAGCAGTTGTCCTACGAACAAATTCCTGCAGTCAGGAGGAGGCCCATGCGTGATCATCGCATCCTCTCTGGTTTGCTCCTTGTCGCCCTAACAGCCTGCCAGGTTCTTTCCGGCTCACGGGGGCCGGCCACCCCCACCCCAATCCGCCTGCCCATGGGGTATATCGCCAACGTTCAGTTCGCTCCCTTCTATGTGGCGGTTGAGAAAGGTTATTTCGCTCAGGAAGGGATCGAGCTTTCCTTCGATTACAGCTTTGAGACCAACGGGGTGCAGCTGGTGGGGGCGGGGCAACTGCCCTTCGCCCTGGTGAGCGGCGAACAGGTGCCCCTCGCTCGAGCGCAGGGATTGCCCGTGGTGATGGTCGCCCAGTGGTATCAGCGGTATCCGATCGCCGTCTTCGCCCTGGCGGAGAGAGGGATCCGGACCCCTCAGGATCTGCGGGGCCGGAAAGTGGGGCTCCCCGGGTTCTTCGGGGCTTCGTATGTGGGGTTCAAGGCGCTCCTCTACGCCTCCGGCCTGCGCGATGAGGAGGTAGAAGCGGTGGATTTGGGAGGTTTCACCCAGGTGGCGGCCGTGAAGGAAGGCAGGGTGGATGCGGCGGTGGGTTACATCAACAACGAGCCGCTGGTGCTGCGGCGGGCGGGCCTCGCTGTAAACGTTATTGATGTGGCGGATCACACCGCCCTGGTCGGCAACGGCCTCCTCACGAACGAGCGGACGATCCGGGATCAGCCCGACCTGGTGCGGCGGTTCCTGCGGGCGTTCCTGCGAGGGCTGCGGGATACGTTGCGGAACCCCAGGGAGGCCTTTGAGATCAGCAAGAAATACGTGGAGGGGTTGAGCGGCGAGAACGAGGCGGCCCAGTGGGAGGTGTTGCAGGCCACGCTGCCGTTGTGGCAGGCGGAGATGCCGGGCCGCTCGGATCTTCAGGCATGGCAAGAAATGGTTGCCGTGCTCATGCGGATGGATCAACTGAAGGAACCCGGGGACATCCCGGCGATGTTCACCAATGCTTTCGTGGAAGAACTCTGGCCCCAGGTGGAGCGAGGGCGATGACTGCTCAACCGGTCCTGTCCGCCTGCCGGATCACCCATATCTACCGCACGCCTCGGGGGGAGGTCCAGGCCCTGCGGGAGGTCTCGCTCGCGTTGCGGCGAGGGGAGTTCGTTTGCCTCGTGGGGCCTTCCGGGTGTGGAAAGACCACCCTGTTGCGTATCCTGGCGGGCCTGCTGCATCCCACCCGAGGGGAGATCCGGCTGGGGGATCAGCCCTTGCAGGGGCCGGATCGGCAAATTGGGATCGTGTTCCAGAAGGATTC
Organism: Chloroflexota bacterium; assembly: GCA_030550075.1. Taxonomy (GTDB): domain Bacteria; phylum Chloroflexota; class Anaerolineae; order Thermoflexales; family Thermoflexaceae; genus Thermoflexus. Next base: position 2,831 of record JAUQQB010000239.1, read on the forward strand.
GTTGCTGCCGTGGCGGTCCGCGATAGAGAACGTGCGGCTGCCGCTGGAGCTGAGTGGCTGGCCCAGGCTGGAGGCGGCGCGCCGGGCGCAGGCGCTGCTGGAACAGGTGGGGCTGCAGGGCTTCGAGCACGCCTATCCCCGGGAGCTTTCCGGAGGAATGCAGCAGCGGGTGGCCCTGGCCCGGGCCATGGCGGCCGATCCGGAGATCCTGCTCCTGGATGAGCCCTTCGCCACCTTAGATGCCATCACTCGGGAGCGCTTGAACGAGGCGCTCGTGGAACTGTGGGAACGACAGCGCAAGACCGTGCTGATGGTTACGCATGACGTCCATGAAGCCGCCTGGCTGGCGGACCGCGTCCTGGTGATGAGCCCGCGGCCGGGGACCATCGTCGCTGAGATTCAGATTCCATTCCCTCGCCCCCGTGGCGCGGATCGCTGGTCCCATCCGGCCTTCCTCCAGACCGTCTGGGCCATCCGCCAGGCGCTGGGGAATGAAGGGGGATAGGCCTTTGTAGGAGAATTTCCGCTTCTCCGGAAGGTTTCCGGCCGGGCAGGGCCCCTTTGGGGGCCCTGCCAGCCGGTTCATTCGCCCCCTGCAATCGCCGCCTCCAGGCGACGCACCTCATCATACCAGGCGTCCTCTCCGGCCACAAAGCGCTCCACGCCGATTGCCTGGAGCGCTTTCATTCCCTCTGGATCCTGGTGGGCGGTCAGTAAGAGGTCCCGGATCCGCACCCGGAGATTGGGGGCAAGCGTGGGGGCCGCCACCACCGGGGGCGCGCCGAACTCTGGGGAGCGCGCGATCACCCGCACCTTCTCCGCCAGCTCCGGCTCTCGCTCCAGCAGGAACTGGAAGACCAGGCTGTCGACCGCGGCGCCATCCGCCAGCCCCTGGGCGACTGCATGGATCGCTCGATCATGGCCATAGGTGAAGAACGTTCGCCGGAAGAAGCTCTCCGGCGTCTCCCCTAACTGATGCACCAGATATCGCGGATAGAGGTATCCGGTGTTGGAAAGGGGATCCACAAAGGCGAAGGTGCGGTTCCGCAGATCGGCCATCGTCTGGATCGGGAGATCCGCCCGCACGATGACCCACGATTGATAAGTCGGCTTCCCGTTCACCACCGGCACCGCCAGCAGCGAGAAGCCATGCTCCCGCCGGCCGATCACATAGGCCCATGTGCAGACGAAGGCGATATCCACCTCCCCTCGGGCGATGGCGGCGTTCATGGCTGCGTAATCCCGGCGCTGCACCATCTCCACCGGCCGGCCCAGGCGATGGGCGAGATAGTCGATCAGGGCCTGGTAGGCTTCGGCGGAGCTCTGCGGGGAGAGGACGGCCGCGATGCCAACCCGCAACGGGATCACTTCCGTGCGTTGAGGTTGCCGGATCGGCACCCGCTGGTTGAAATCCACATAAGGCAACGGCTCGGAGGCCCGCTGGCACGCGGTCAGACCCAGGACCATGATGAAGATCCCCAGAGGATAGAGCTTTCGAACACCCATCCAGGGCCTCCTGTTTCCAAAACGAAGATCTTTGGGATGTCGGGGGCCGGGGGCTAAGGGTCCCCCAACCCAGAATCCCAAACCCCGAAGACCCAAGGAAAACAGCGGGCCGGTTCTCAGAATTCCCTCAGCGTTTTGAGGTACAGTTACTCTGTTGCAAGCAGAAGTCATTATCCCAACTCATCATGACTACTTTTTGATTCTGTGAGGGATGGGCCGCGTACGTGGCCCACCCCTCACAGGAATCCTTTAAATCATTCTACTCCCTCTCCACGGTAGCAGAACCCGGGTAGAATGAATTCGGGATGGGCGGCGAAGCGGCCCGCCTGGCTGCACTGAACCCTACGAGCGAAGGAGGATGGCTTGCATGAAGAGCGTGGCCCATTTCAACGGCAGGAAAGGCCGGGCAGTGATGCTCGCGATCATTGTAGCGGGAGCCTTCCTGGCGTTTCCGGCCCCGATGCAACCGGTTCGAGCCCACGCCCCCTCCCAGGCCCCTGCAGAGCGACCTTTTGGGTTACCCTTTGTGGAGCCGCCCGGACCGAGCACCTGGTTGATGGTCCAGCCCTATGGGAACACGGTGGGCGCCTTTCGTCAGCGAAACACAACTTATCGGGCCGGCCAGGGGTTGCACTTCGGCATCGACTTCGCGGCGCGGTGTGGAACCCCTGTGGTGGCCATCGGCGATGGGGTGGTCAGCGAGGTGGATGCCATGTTCCACGGCGCCGGGCC
>JAUQQB010000240.1 GCA_030550075.1 Chloroflexota bacterium
ACGGATGAGGAACTGATCCGCCTGGCCCGCCTCTTCGCCGAGCTGGGTTTCGATAAGATCCGCCTCACCGGCGGCGAGCCGACGGTCCGCCCCAACCTCGTGGAACTGGTAGCCCGGATGGCCGCTTTACCCGGGATCCGGGAGATCTCCATGACCACCAACGGCTTGCGTCTGAAGACCCTCGCTGAACCCCTGGCCCGCGCAGGCCTCAAACGGGTCAACGTCAGCCTGGACACGCTGGATCCCGCGAAGTTCCGCCGGATCACCCGCTGGGGCCGACTGGAGGAAGTATGGGAAGGGATCCTGGCCGCTGAGGCGGCGGGGCTCACCCCCATCAAGCTCAATGCGGTGGTGGTGCGAGGCTACAACGATCAGGATATGGTGGATCTCGCCGCCCTTACCCTCACCCGCCCCTGGCAGGTTCGTTTCATCGAAGTTATGCCCTTCGCCGATATCGCCCCCTTCGCGCAGCAGGCGGTTGTTTCCACCGCAGAGATGATCCGGATCCTGGAAGGGGAGTTTGGACCGCTGGGGCCGGTCAACGACGGCCGTCTGGATGGCGAGGCTCGGGTCTACCGAATCCGGGGAGCGGTCGGGTCTGTGGGTTTCATCAGCCCGGTTAGCGAGCCCTTCTGCGCCCAGTGCAACCGGGTCCGTCTCACCGCAGAGGGACGACTCCGCCTGTGTCTGTTGCGCGACGACGAGGTGGATCTGCGTGAGCCCCTGCGCAGCGGCGCAAGCGATGAGGAGCTGAAAGCGTTGATCCGGACGGCCATCTGGCGTAAGCCGTGGGGCCATGGCCTCCCGGAGGGTGTCATCCCAATAACGCGGGTGATGAGCCAGATCGGCGGATAGAGGAAAGACTGATCGGACACCTGCCTTCTTCCGGTTGTTCTTTCTATGGCCTGACCTCCACGGTGATCACCGATTGCCATCGCAGTGAAGGATCTTCCCCTTCCCCCAATGCGACCTCCAGCGCATAACGGCCGGGCGCGCATGGCATGGGCAGGCGATGCCGCGTCCGCCATCGCTCCCCGGGCCCCCAGGCCTGATCTGGCTGGGCGGGGTTCCACGGCTCCGTGATGCGGACTTCCCCGATGCGAAGGCTCACCCGGTTCGAGGCTGGAGTCCCATCCACTCGCCACCAGAGGGCCAGGGTCAGCCATTGACATCCATGGGGTTCCCCCTCCAGGTCTACGTGTGTGAGGCTCAGCCCGGGCCATCGGGCTTGGGGTGGCTCTTCCCAGCGGGGATCCTGATACGGCCTTCGAGGGGATGCAAGGTCTATGGGATTCAGCTGTGCATCCAGCCATACCTGATCCCCTCGGTAAACCACCAGGCGGGGCCGATAGCGGCCCGGCGGCGTGCCGACCTGTGCCTCGACCATATACCGCGCGAGAACGACCCGCGGCCATGGCCATCGGGCGGTGTCCCACGTCTCGCCGCCCAATGCGCCGTCCCATTGTCCCCACAACGTTCCATCCTCTCGTTCCAGGCGAAGCGAGGCCCGCAATCCGGTGGGAAGAGGTCCCATCGTCTGCCATCCGGAGATCACCGGAAGTGGGCGATCGGTCGAAAGCATCCCTCCAGGAAGTCCATAGCCCAGCCAGATCAAATTTGGACCGATGGACTGGCCGGCGTGCCCGAAGAGCGTTGCCGGCTCTTCCGGCAGCGGGCGAAATGCCCCCCATACGAAATGTCGAACCCGGATCCCACCGGCGAAGGTGAACGTCTCGCTCTCATCGCCGATCCAGTCGAGGGCAGCGGCGACCACCTGAGCCGGATCGTTCAGCTCGTCCCCCCACTGCACCAGCCATGCCCCTCGCGTTCCGGCCAGCCTTTGGTTCAAAACGCGGGTCACCATCTCATAATCCAGCACATGCCGCACATCCGCCACCGGATCCGCCGGTAATGGGATCGGCATGGTGGCGCGGGCGTAAACCCGATAAGCGGGAAGGGCGAACCCGCTCACCAGTAACGCCGCCTCTTCAGATCCCTTGTGGGCTTCCACCGTCCGGACCGCGCTTCGCCAGTCATCCTTCACCTGTTCCGCGTGGCCCAGGGTCCAGTTCAGAGCTGGCAGGACGAAAATGCCCCATGCCGCCAGGATCGCCAGGAAAGCTCCGCGTGCGCGTCGAAGCGCATCGACCCAGCCCAGGGCCACGGGCAGCCAGAACCCGATGGCGACACCGATAAAGTAGTGGGGATGGAACTTGGGGCTTCCATAGAGCAGGCCCAGACCCACCGTTAGAGGAAGAAGGCCAAGCCCCAGAAATATAGAACGTGCCGCTCGCTGGCGAAGCCCGCGGATCAAACCGACCCCAGCAGCTCCCGCGCCTGCGATCAGGCCTGGGATCCATGGAAACCCATCCGGCGGAAGAAACCCCGCCATCCGGGCCTGCAGGCCCTGGGCCTGATAGAGGGCCATCAAGGTTTGACCCAGATCTAAAGTTCCTGGCCAGAATGCCCCTTGCGTCCGGCCCACCCACAGCGCGTGGAGCGCGCCGGGGAGTGCCCCCGCCAGAAGAGGCAATGCCCAGGGAATTCGAGAACGCTTACGCCAAAGCCCGAGGAGCAGGATCCCTGGGATTAGCCAGAGCATCGCATAATGTGTGTAGATCCCGGCCATAGCGGCGAACAGGACCAGGCGCGGAGAATCCCGGGCGATCCCGTAGAAGACAAGAGCTGTCCAGAACCCCAGCATCGAATACATCCGCGCTTCCCGGGATTCCCAGACCCAGAACGGAAGGGTGGCCGCCAGGCCCAACGCCACCGCCCGGGCCATCGACGAACGCCCGATCCGCGCGGCGATGGCGGCGAACAGCGCCACCGTCAACGTCCCAGTCATCACGGAGAGGAAGCGGGTGGCGAACTCGGAGGAGCCCGCGAGGTCCATCCAGAGTCGGAGGGTGAGGTAGAAAAGCGGGGGATGGGCTTCGAGGGGTTGCCAGATTTGGCGGCGGGCCAAATCCACACTGAACGCCTCGTCATACCACAGACTGGCTGTATCCAGCTGGTAAACCCGCAGGCCGAAGGCCAGCCCGAGCAGGGTCAAATCCAGCGCTGTCCACCCGCTGCGTTTCATTTCTGCAACCCCATGCCCAACGATTGGAATACCGCCTCCACCTGCGCCGCGATTCGCTCCCATGCGAACAGGTCCGCCAGCGTCCGCGCGCCTTGCTCCAGCCGGGCGCGCAACGAGGGATCCTCCAGGACCCGCCGGATGGCGTGGGCGAGCTTTCCTACATCCTCGGGGGGGATCAGGAGGATGTTGTCCCCATCCCGGAGCTCCGGGATCGGAACGCGGGGGAAGGTGCTGATCACCGCCCGTCTGTGGGCCAGGGCCGCCATCAGCGTCCCCCGCCGGAAGGAGACGCCGTCGCGATATGGCAACGCGCAGAGATCCATCGCCGCGAAGGCGAGGGAGATCTCCTCAGGGGGGCGGTAACCGGTTTCCCAGACGCGTCCCATCAACCCCAGCTCGATGATCCGCTGATGACACCAGGCCGCATAATCGCGCTGGGAAGGATCGCTGGGCGCTACCATGGCGCCGATATGCACAAGGCCCACAGCCATCCCCTCCTGCGCGAGCAGGGCGATGGCCTCCAGTAATATATCGAAGCCCTTCGATGGATGCAGGAAACCGAAGAAGCCCACCAGGGGAAGATCCTCGGGGAGCTTCAGGCGCGCTCGGGCCTCTCGGGCTGGCGGGAGGTCGGATGGAGGCGTGATGTTGCTCCCAATCGGGATGCGCCAGAGGGAGCGGATCCCGGCGGCGCGCAGGACCGCCTCATCCTCATGGTTGGTGACGATCACCCCATCCGCCCGGCGGGCGAGGAAGCGGATGCTCCACTCCCGAAGCGGGCCAGCTTTCGGGAACAGGTAGGGGACCCGCAGGTCGTGGAAGGTGACCACAATGGGGATCTTCCTCAACCAGAGCCGCGCGATCGCCGGCCACAGGTTCATCGCCCCGCCCAGTCCATAGGCTGCCGCCTGATACTGGAGCAGAATGCCATCGGGCTGCCAGGCGCGCAAAGAGCGCCCCAGGACGAACCAGGCCCGGACGTCCCAACCTGGCACCACCCGGAAGACCGGGATGGACGCGTGAGCGTCTCCTTCGCCACGGCGATCGGTCCACACCGCCACGGCGTGTCCCCGGGCCTGCAGGGCCCGGGCCAGCTCGCGGGTGTAATCGCCTACCCCTCCGGGGAGCGGCGGATATTCGCCGGTGATCAGCGCCAGACGCACAGAAACCTCTTCTCCTATGGCGGATCTCCAAGCCGCGCCATAGGTATAGTAGGTAGTACGTCAAAAGGTCAAGAACCAGGCCTTCTTCAAAGATCGCTCTTAACCCGATGTGGCATCTCCTGGCTCCCTGTAGCCTTTCTATCAGATACCGAATCTCCGATACAAATCGCTCACAATCTGTAGCCCCCACCAATGCGCATAAACCGGAGGGATCTGTTCCATATCACAGGATTCGCCAGCGTGTATAGCTACAGATGCCGTGACATTGGCTCCGACTGCATCCCTGCGAACGGATCCGGTGCGGTAAACCTCCCCACCCCGGCGCATACCACCTGGCCCGCAGATACACCAGCCCCACCATCGCATCCTGCCACTCGCCGGTGTAGCCCAGCCCCTCCTGCAGGCCACCCACTTCCACCCCGTACGGGTCCCACTCCGCGCCTGCACCACGGGGCCCGCCGCATCCGCCACCTGCCGCATGCTCCCCAGCCCATCCGGCAGCACATAGCGCCACCCGCCACCCTCCGCCCAGCCCAGCGTCTCGTGGCCGAGGAGGTAGCGGGTGCCCCCTGCCGCCAGCAGTTCTGGCACCCCAGAAGCCCAGTCCCACGTGAACCTCGCCTCGGCGCCGTTCACGGATTGGGCCACCCGCAGCCCATCGGCGGTGTAGGTGTAGATAACAGTAGCAGTGAGGGATTGCGCCCGCACCAGCTTGCCCGCGGCGTTGTAGGCGTAAGTGAAGGCGCCATCCCTGATGAGGTGGCCCCGCGCATCCCAGGTGTAGGGGATGGGATGGCCTGAGGAGAAGGAGGCCAGGAG
>JAUQQB010000241.1 GCA_030550075.1 Chloroflexota bacterium
CCCGCTATCTGTGGGGGATGATCCTCCTTGGACTCCTGTTCGTCGGGCTCGGCACTCCCCCCGGATTCCAGCTGGTCAGCTTCATGCCGGACCCCCTGCGGGCCTGGCTGGGCGCGTTCCGGGTTTCTACCTATTTGGCCCAGGCGGCCGCCTTCATCACCGGGATGGGGATTGCCGGGTTACTCTGGTCCTGGCTCGAACGACCCAGGAGGGAGTAACGGGCCTTCCCTAATGATTATTCAAATATCACAATTTCTGCCGGAGTTACAGCAGGTTATTATCCCAATCGAGATCCGAACACAACGATGGAAATCCGGAATGCGGATGCCTTCACATGCGCTTCCCGACCGTGGGATTGCCGAGTTTACCCTCAAGCCAGTGCCTTTTACGTCATTTGGCCCTGAGGTGGATGCCATGCGGGTGAAAGCGCGAACGCGATACTCATTCCTGCTGGTTTTCATCGCCGGGGCTTTCCCGCTCGTTGCCTCGTGGATCACCTCCCCCGTCCCGGTTCCGGCTGTTCAGCGGTTCCCGGAAGGGATCCCCGCAGAACCTCTGGAAGCCGTCCTCCGGCGGGTCTCCTTTCCGGTCTGGATCCCCACCTGGCTTCCCTTCGCTTTCGAAAAGCCCTTCGCCTTTCTCGTGGAAAGGCCAAACGGAGTCCACACTCTCTATATCCATTATGTTAACGTTCAATCTCGATCCTTCGTAGAGGTGGCGATCACCAACCGGCCGGTTCTGATGATCTCCGATCGCTATCCTCTGGAGAAGGTGCAGGTTCGAGGGAGCTATGAGGGTGTGTTTCTGGATAATGGGACCGCTCAGATGCTGGCCTGGGATGAGGAGGGGATGCATATCATGCTCACCGCTTCCCGGCCGGAAGGGCCCTATTCGCCTTCCGAACTCCTGCGCATTGCAGAGCATTTGAAACGCATACCGCAGGGCTTCTGTTTGCTCGGATTCTGGGGTTTGAGGGATAGCGCTCGGCAAAGAGGCGGGCTGTCTCTCCTCTTTGGGCCGGGACGTGCGCCGAAGGTGCCCGCCCCAGTCCCCAAAACCCCCGTGAGGAGGGCAAGTGCGTAACTCCTATCTGGGAGGGCCGCGCGGTGGCGGGATAGGCGTGCTTCCTCAAGCCCTGGCTACGGAGAGAAGGGCATCGGGGCGCCGAGGCGGACGACGAGGGCGGAGCGCGGGGGGATGCCCGCGGTGGCATTGCATGTATCCACGACCAGCCGTGCGGTTCGCACCACCCGCTCATAATCCACCGCCCGGTGCCCGGTCGCGATGACCACCACGTCCGCCCACCGCAGCCATCCTTCCTCCAGCGGCACGGACTCCAGCTCCCTTTCCTCCTGCCGGAACACATTCCCCCCCACCCGAAACCGTGGCACATAGGGATCGTGATAGACCACTTCCGCTCCCCGCTCCAGCAGCAGCTCGATGATCCGCCCGGCCGGGCTGTTGCGCGCGTCGTCCACCTCCCGCTTGAACGCCACCCCCAGCACCAGCACCCGCGCCCCTCGCAGGCCCTTCCCCGCAAACCGATCCAGCGCCTCTTCCACCCTGTGCACCACGTGGAAGGGCATCGCCTGGTTCACTTCCGCTGCCAGCTCAATGAACTTCGTGTAAAAGTCATATTCGCGGGCCTTCCAGGAGAGGTAATAGGGGTCAACGGGAATACAGTGCCCCCCAACCCCGGGACCCGGATAAAAGGCCATAAACCCGAAGGGCTTGGTCTTCGCCGCCTCGATCACCTCCCAGATGTCGATTCCCATCCGCTCACAAAGCAGCACCAGCTCGTTTACCAGCGCGATGTTCACGCTCCGGAAGATGTTTTCTAACAGCTTGCTCATCTCCGCCACCCGCGGTGAGGACACCGGATGCACGGGTGCCCCCAATCGGCTTAACAGCGCTGCTGCCCGCGCCGTGCTCCGGGGCGTCACGCCCCCAACCACTTTTGGCGTGTTCCGCACCGTCCATTCCCGGTTCCCGGGATCGATCCGCTCCGGCGAGAAAGCCAGATCAAAATCCTCCCCCGCCCGCAGCCCGCTCCGCTCCAGGATCGGCCGCACCACCTCCTCGGTGGTCCCCGGATAGGTGGTGCTTTGGAGGATCACCAGATGCCCCCGCCGCAAATAGGGCACGATCTCTTCCGCCGCCGCCTTCACATACGAAAGATCCGGCGCCCGCATCGCATCATAGGGCGTGGGCACGCAGATGAACATCGCCTCCACGGCCTGGAGCGCGGCATAATCCGTGGTCGCCTGGAACCGCCCCGTTCTCAGCGCAGCCCGGAGCGCCTCCGAAGGGACATCCCGGATGGGGCTGCGCCCGGCCATCAGCGACCTCACCTTCCCCTCGTCCACATCCACCCCGATCACCTCACATTCCACCTCGGCGAAGGCCAGGGCCAGCGGCAGCCCCACATATCCCAGCCCGATCACCCCAATCCGATCATCCGCCATCGCGCTCCCCTCCCAGGGCATTGCGGATCCATCGAACTGCCTCCTCCGGCGGCAGGGTCCGTTGCTCCCCGCTCTCCATCGCCCGCACCGTCACCATCCCCTGTGCCTCCTCATCGGGCCCCAGGATCGCCACGAAGGGGATCCCTTTCTGATGGGCATAACGCAGCTGGGCCTCCAGGCGGCGAGGTTCGAAGTAAAGCATCGTGTGAAGCCCGGCCTGTCGGAAGGTCCGCGTCAGGGCGATGGAAGCCCCCATCCGGGGCTCATCGAACACGGTCACCAGCACCTGGATCGGCGTGCGCGGCAGAGCCGGCGGGGCCATCCCCAGCTCCTGGATCACATCGATGATCCGCTCGATCCCGAAGCTGGTCCCGGTCATCGGCACGCTCTGTTTGGCGAACAGCCCGACCAGACCATCGTAACGGCCGCCGCCGGTAATGGAGCCGATCTTCGGTTCGGTGACCACCGTCTCGAAGATGGGGCCGGTGTAGTATTCCAGGCCCCGCACCATCGTGAACGAGATCCGATAGCGCTCCGGGGCCACGCCCATCTCCTCCAGGAACCGCAGCAGCGTGCGGAGCTCCTGGAGCCCCTCCAGGCCTTCCGGGATCTCCGCCTCCTGCATCCGCCGGGTCAATTCCTCCAGGATCCCGGCGTTCTCGCCTTCGATGCGGAGCAGTTCCAGCATGCGCTCGATGACCTCCTCCGGGATCCCGTAGCGGCGCATCTCCTCCCGAACGCCTTCCAGGCCCAGGCGATCGAACTTATCGATGGCCCGATACAGGCTGCCGAGCAACGGCTCGGGGACCCCTGAGTAGCGCCCGAGGCCGGTGAGCAGCTTGCGGTCGTTGAGGAGGATCACGAAGTTCCGGAACCCCAGGCGGGTGAGAGCCTCGTCGATCAGGGCAATGATCTCCGCGTCGGCGGCCATCGAGGAGGTGCCCACGATATCGGCGTCACACTGATAGAACTCCCGGTAGCGGCCCTTCTGCGGCCGCTCCGCCCGCCAAACCGGGGCGATCTGGTAGCGCTTGAAAGGCTTGGGGAGGTTCGGATACATGGCCACCACCCGGGCGAGAGGGACGGAGAGATCATAGCGCAGGCTGAGCTCCTCCTTGCCCTCCCGGTGGCGGGCGTCGTAGATCAGCTTCTCGGCCTCCGGCCCGTATTTGCCCATCAGCGTCTCGCGCAGCTCCAGGGCCGGCGTCTGGAGCGGCTCGAAGCCATAGGCCTCGAAGATCTCCTCGAAGGTGCGAATCACATACCGGCGCAACATCATCTGGTCAGGCAGGATGTCCCGCATCCCGCGGGGCAAACGGGGTTCCATCTTCGCTCCTCTTCACAGGAAGGATTTTCGCATTACATCTCATTATAATGATGTTGGGGAGAGGGGCGGAGGCCGCCGGCTTCTGCCCCGGAGTTGCGCGGTCACAAATTGGGGGCTTTCGGGGGAGAAGGGCAAACGCGGAACCCGAGCGGGCACCGCCAGGATCGCAACCGAGCACCCGCAAGCCAAAAACCCACGTGGTGGGGAAAGAAACGAATCCGGGAGGAAAGATGGTGCGCCTGATCTATCGCCATCAGGTCTTTGAGGTGCCGGCCGGCCTGACCGTCCGGGAGGCCATGAAACAGGTGGGCCTGAACCCGGAGATCACGCTGGCCGTGCGGGATGGAAAATTGCTCCACGAAAACACCATCTTGCAGGACGGCGACGAGGTCAAGTTGATTGCCGTGATCTCGGGGGGCGAGGTCTGATCAAGCCCTCGTCCATCCCAATGGCCTTGCTCCACCCCGGCCGCCGTCCATCTCGTTCGTATGGATCAGGGGGAAGCCATGCTGACGGTCTTATTGACGGCTTATTTGTTAGGATCGATTCCGACAGCATATCTGGTGGCGAAGCAGGTGGCCGGGTTGGACATCCGGACGGTTGGCGACGGGAACCCCGGGGCCCGCAACGTGTGGCTCCATCTGGGCTGGCGATGGGGGGTCCTGGTGGCGATCCTGGATATGCTCAAGGGCTACGCGGCGGTGCGCTGGGCCCAGGCCATGGGCTTCGCGGAGCCCTATGCGTTCCTGGCCGGGATGGTCGCCGTGCTGGGCCATGACACCTCGCCCTTCCTCCGGTTCCGCGGCGGCCAGGGGATGGCCACGACCCTCGGCGTGATGCTGGCCCTGATGCCCTGGGAGACCCTGTTCGCCATCGCGGTGTTCCTGCTGGCCTACCGCCTGTCCCATCGCTGGGATGAAAGCCTCTTTGTGGGAATGATCTGGCTGCCGCTGCTGCCGCTGCTCCTGGGTCGTGATATCCGTTACGTTCTCTATCCGGTCGCTCTGCTGCCTACCGTCGGGATCAAGAAGCTGATCGATCAAATCCGGCGCTCGGGCCAGGGTCTCCGTGCGCTCCGGCTTCGCCGATAATCTGGATCGCCCGTTCGGTGGGGTTCTTCCGGCCGCAGGAAAAAGTCGGGGAATTTGGGAACACGGAGATGGGCGCTTCGCTCCGTGCCCTACTACTGCTTCGTCCAGATTTGTTTTGAGGATATAAGAGGGTGTGGGCCAATGGCCCCACCCCCCTCGAGATTTTGGGGGCGAGCCGGG
>JAUQQB010000242.1 GCA_030550075.1 Chloroflexota bacterium
TCCACCTTTAGAGCTTTCAACTGCGTAACTCCTACCCAAATGAAAGGCAGCCGCGCGAGCCATGATCACCCTCCATCTGCATTTCCCGGAACGAACGCACGCCCTTCCCATCCTGCTGGCGCCCGGCCTGCTGGATCGCTGCGGGGTGGCTTTGCAGGAAGCCGGTCTGGAAGGCCCGGTGGCCCTGGTGAGCGATACCACGGTAGCGGCCTACTACGGGGCCCGCGTGCGACGATCCCTGGAGGAGGCCGGGTTTTCTGTCCTGGAGATCCACCTGCCTCCTGGGGAAGGGACGAAGACCCTGGACATGGCGGCGGTGCTTTACCGGCGTCTCGCTCAGGACGGGATCGGACGGGATGGCCTCCTGATCGGCCTGGGGGGTGGGGTGGTGCTGGACCTGGCCGGCTTCGTGGCCGCCACCTATATGCGAGGGATCGCTTTTGTCAGCATCCCCACCACCCTTCTGGCCATGGTCGATGCCTCCATCGGGGGGAAGACCGGGGTGGACCTGCCGGAGGGCAAAAACCTGGTTGGCGCCTTTTACCCCCCGCGCCTTCTCCTGATCGATCCGATCGCCCTTCACACGCTTCCGGCGGCGGAATGGCGGAACGGCATGGCGGAAGTGGTCAAAGCCGCCCTGATCGGGGATCCCACGCTATGGCAGAAGCTCCGGGGCGACCCGGCCCGCTGGGCGGCGGTGCCCGATATGGAGGGGCTTATGGATTGGCTCATACGGGCCATCGCTGTCAAGGTGCGCATTGTGGAGCAGGATCCCCTGGAAATGCGGGGGGAACGAGAGGTGCTCAACCTGGGTCACACCTTCGGCCACGCCTTTGAGCGGGTGAGCGGCTATCGGGTTCCCCATGGGGAGGCGGTGGCCGCGGGCATGATGGCGGCTACCGCCCTTTCCGCCCGACAGGGCTGTCTGGAAGAGCCCCGCCTCTTCCAGGACCTGGAGGAAGTGCTGCAGGGATTGGGGCTCCCCACGCGCTGGCGGGCCTGGCTGGCCCGGTATGACATCGACACCTCGCCGGAGGACATCATCGCCGCTATGGATACGGATAAAAAGCGACGTGGGGGGCGCCTCCGTTTCGTCCTGATCCATCGGCCCGGCGTGGTGCGCGTCCATTCCGATGTGCCCGATGAAGCTGTGCGACAGGCTCTGGAGGAGACAGCCGGATTGTAAAGGCCATCCCCGGAGGTGTCCTTCCCGGGGCAAGGCGTTCAGGCCCGCCCGGGTTTCCCGTCCTCATCCCAACCGGGGCGCCTCTCTGTAGGCGCCCCGGTCTTGCGAACGGTCATCTTCGGGGGCCGTGCGCCAGCGGCGTGGGGCCCATGGGGAGCCCTTCCCGCAAACATCCTCCGTATCTCCAGCGCCGCACCAATTTCACCGGGTGCAGAATAAGATGGTCGCAAGACTCAATCATTTATAGGAGTTACGCAGTTGGTTTTCTCCTGGGGGTTTGGGGGGAGTCGCGCGCCGAAGGCGCGCGACTCCCCCAAAATATATTGATCCCCCTCTCCACGGCCCCTTGGGCCGTGGGGAGGGGGGATAAAGGGGGGGTGGCCATTCTACCTCTTCTCGCGAGCCCCGAACTGCGCAACTCCTATCATTTAAGGTATCTGAATTATTTAAGGTATCTGAAACACCCATGGTCCCTGCCAGCGGCGCACGGGTTCAGAGGTCGCGGGAGACCGGCCCACGAGCTCCAGGACCCGGAAGACCACCGGGCGCGCATGTTTTAGCTGCGAAGGCGCAAAGAACCAATCCAGGCAGACCTGCTCCCCCAGCCGCAACGGAGGGCGCTGGAGGATCGGCGTCGTGAGGGTGAGCGCCTCTCCTTCCGCGATCTCCGTGAGCTCGCCGGAGAGAGAGGAGGGGAAGTCCTCTTCCTGCGTCTTGATCGTCAGCTCCGCATGCATTGTCCAGCTCAACTGGGGATCCGGCGGGATGAAGCACACCCGTGCCCGCGCGCCCGAGGGAGCCCATACCCATCGCTCCAGGGTGAGCTCCAGTCCGTTGATGACTTCGGTCCGAGGGCCATAACGCTCTGCCTCCAGTTCAACCGGAACCGTGAGATCGAAGATGAAGCTCCATTCCGCCGCCGGCGTGGGGCTTTTCACAGGATCGGGCGTGGCCATGACGGTGCCCTCCGGGGGTCCGGATTCGGGGTGGATCTGCATCCAGCGGATGCCCGGCGTCGGAGCGGGGTAGGGGACCGCCTGGAATCCCACGTGCAACCGCAGGGAGAGGGATTCCGGTTGATGGGTGAGCCAGCCCGGCAGTGCCCAGGGGTCAAAGCCAACCGTGCCGGCCAGTTCCCCAGGCGGGAGCGACAGCCCGAGGACCTCCGAAGCCCCCACCAGGCCCTCCCCAATCAGGCTCGGGATCGGGTGTCCCGCCGCGTCCTCCAGGGTCAGGACAGGGATCCAGCGGGCGCTGGGGGATTCCGGGAGCCCCCGGACCCGGTAACCGATCAGGATACGGTTGGCGTCCGCATAGGCCCGCTCGATGGTCACCGTCACGCCCTCCCGGGTCTGAGTCAGGGAAAGGATCTGGAGCTTCCGATCCCGCTCCAGAGGTTGGGTGAGGAAGAAGGCCTCCCATAGCTTGGGGGCGAAAGCCATCCCCATGAAGGCCAGCGCCAGCAGCAGCCCAACGGCCATCCAGGCCCGATTCCCTCGGACCGCCCATCGCCAACCATGGCGGTGGGGCGTGAACAGCCGGGCCTGGAGGGCCGGCCACAGGTCCCGCTCCTCCGGGATCCGCCTCCGGGCCAGCCGATCCAGGGCCTCGCGCAACTGTCGCTCTTCTTCCGGCGTGCAGGGGAACCCGCTCATCGCTCTCCTCCCGTTTTTAGCCACGCGCGCAGCCGCTCCCGAGCCTGATGCAGATGCCACTTCACCGTGCCAACCGCACAGCCCAGCGCCTCGGCGATCTCCGCCTCGCTCATCGCCTCATAGTAGCGAAGGGCCAGAACGGCCCGTTGCATCGGGGAGAGGGTCTCCAGGGCCTGGACCAGCCGCTCCAGGGTTTCCCTCTGCTCCCAGTCGTCCGCTGGATCTGACGCGGGATCCGGGCCGCCTTCCTCCACCGGGCCGGATTCCGCCGGCGCCTCCCGGCTCTCTCGACGGGCCAGGCGCCACGCCTCGTTCGCCACCAGGCGGCGGAACCACGGCCAGAACGGGGCGTCGGGACGGAAGGATTTCCGTTTCATCCAGGCGCGGATGAAGGCCGCCTGGACGGCGTCCTCGGCCTGCATCGGATCCGGCAGGATGAGGGCGGCGATCCGAAGGGCGCGGCCCTGATACCATCGCACCAGCGCCGCCATCCCTTCCGGATCACCCTGCCGCCACCGCTCGATCGCCTTGCGCTCATCCATCATCCGTAAGGGCTAAGGCTGGGTATAGAGGGAAGAGGCCCGATCGTTCCAGCCAAACACCCGCAGATCCGGCGCTGTCTCTCCAGCGAGGAGCACGAAGGGCTGGCCTTGAAAGTGAATATGCTCCCACAAAATCAACCGAGAAATACCTGTTGCAGCCTGGGCAGAAGAGATGCAATCATTCCAGCCCCCAGTGCAGGGGCCTATGACCTGACGAAGGTCCGCAATCGGTGTATTCGGAAAAACGCCCAGCCAGTCTCCCGCGCAAAGGATATGCTCCCAGTTCATATCTCATGGAAGGATTCGGCTGCTGACAGATTTGCTGGGGCTCGACCCCATCATCTGGAGGAGAAGACTCGGGAATCGGCTCCACCCCAACCCAAACGCCTCCCCCCTCCACCCGCATGTGAAGAGGCCTCAGGTCTGAAGGAGAGGGAGGAGTTAGAGGAGGTCCTCCCGGCTGTATTTTTTGCAAAAACGCATTACACCCCTCCAGGGTGGAAAACGCGTATAGATTACCTTTGAACAACACAAAGCAGAGATCAACGCCCCGGCGATCGAAATCCGCCCAGATGCGGTTGAACTCCTCCGGCTCGTAACGCACACCATCGAAGACCACGGGGACCTGCACCCCCTCCGAGGGCGGGGCCTCTGGGGTCGGGGCGGCCTCCAGCCCCAGCAGGGCCCCCAGCATCCCCAGGCCCAGAAGGGCCCTTTGGAATCGCAACAGAGATAGCCCGCGCATCGCGCACCTCTCGTGGAAAGATTTTTCCCGCCCTATATACCCATCCAGCAGCCTAAAGGTTGGGGGGCATAGCTCAGGCATAAAAAGCGGAGGGGAGCCTCACCAATCGTTTAAAGAAGGCTCCACCCAAACCATAACCTTCCCCTCCCTTTCCTCCACCCGAACACGGAGGGGATGGACGACAGGCGGTGGATAATCCAGCGGCCTCGACAATCCCCATTCCTTCTCAAAGAATTCGTCACACCCCTGCAAGTAGTTAGAGAAGGCGTGCAACGTGCCATCTCGCGAGAAGGTGTAGCAGAGATAGATCCCCCGCTGGCGAAGATCCGCCTCGATCCGGTTGAACTCCTCCGGCTCGTAACGCACGCCGTCCAGGATTACCGGGACCTGGACGCCTCCCGAGGGCGTGGATTCAGAGGTGGGCGCAGCCCCTAGCCCAAGCAGGCCCCCCACCAGGACGAACCCCCCCACCAGGAACCTCTTGAACGAAATCCGCTTCCCCATCGCACACCTCCCGTGGAAAGATTTTGAACTCGTCTCAAAACTCCCGATGTGTCAGGATATTCTCCCGAATCCTTTCTTGGGGAGGGGAAGAGGATGGAACGGAAGGAGCTCACCGACGAACCATGGGCCTGGATCGAGCCCCTGTTGCCCCCGAAAGCCCGGACGGGAAGGCCCCGAGCCGATGACCGCAAGACGCTGAACGGGATTCTGTATGTCCTGACGACGGGATGCCGATGGATGGATAGGCCGAAAGCGTACGGTTCATACCAGACGGCCTGGCGGAGGCGGAAGGAATAGGAAGCCCTGGGGGTGTGGGAGAGGATCTGGAGGCGCCTGATCGATATCGGATACCGCGAGGGTCGGCTCTCGTTGGAGGCGGTGGGGATCGATGCGAC
>JAUQQB010000243.1 GCA_030550075.1 Chloroflexota bacterium
CGGGTCCTGAAGGCGCTTATGGAGGACAACAGCGAGCAGTTGTACTCCAGAAACGCCGGGGAGGTCTTGAGATGAACTCTAAGGATTCAGGCGGTAGCCTTGCCGGCGCACCGTCTGGATCCAGCGCGGACGCTTGGGGTTGGTTTCCATCTTTTGACGGAGATTCCAGATATACCAGCGGAGGGCCTGGAGGGATCCTTCCTGAGGTCCGCCCCAGATTGCGGTGAGCAACTCATTGATGGAGACCACCCGCCCGGCCCGCTCGGCCAGAGCGACCAGGATCGCGTATTCGATGGGGGAGAGGTCCAGCGGCTGGCCCTGGAATTGCACCTGACGCTGTTCCCGATTGATGATCAGCGCTCCGTTTCCGATCTCCAGGATTGGGGATGCCGCAGGGACGGCCTGGCGCACGCGCCGCAGGATCGCTTCCACCCGTGCGAGCAGTTCCTCCACCGCAAAGGGCTTGACAATGTAATCATCCCCGCCCAGGACCAATCCCCGCACTCGATCCGGGATTTCCTCCAGAGCGGTCAGGAAGAGGATCGGCACCGTGGAGACCCGCCGGATGCGCCGGCAGACTTCCCAGCCTTCGATGTCGGGAAGCAGCACATCCAGGATCACCACATCCGGGTTATGAAGGTCGAATAGGGAAAGCCCCTCACTCCCTGTGCCTACGGCGAGCACCTCATGGCCGCTCTGGATCAGGGCCCGCGTCAACAGATCCCGTAATAACGCGTCATCATCAATAAGCAGGATCAGCGGTTTCCCATTCATCATCGGTTCCCTTCACCTCCCCAGGGATTGCCAAACGGCATCGATCTTCTGAAGCCCCCATGTTTCCCAGAGATGGCAGCGAAATTATATTTTCTGATTATGATTTTAACTTGCTGGTGTTCACCACTCATACCAATCGGAGGGCCAGACCGGGCGAGGCCGGGGGCGACGGGCGAAGAGGCGGACCAGCAGCCAGCCGGCCACAAATCCGCCGATGTGGGCCCACCAGCCGATGCCGCCCACCGAGGGGCTGGCGGTGGTGATCGCGGCCATGCCGTTAATGAACTGGAGCAGGAACCACATCACTAACAGCACGGCGGCTGGGACTTCGAAGAAGCCCAGGCCGAAGAAGAAATAGGGGGCCAGCACCGTCACCCGCGCTCCGGGAAATAGCACCAGGTAAGCGCCCAGCACCCCGGCGATGGCTCCGCTGGCGCCGATCAGAGGGACCCGGGAGCCAGAGAGGACCAGGGTCTGGATCAGGCCGGCGATCACCCCGCACAGTAAATAGAAAACCAGATAGCGTACATGGCCCATGCGATCTTCCACATTGTCCCCAAACACCCACAGGTAGAGCATATTGCCCAGAATATGGGCCCACCCGCCATGCAGGAACTGACTGGTAATCAGGGTGATCAACCAGAAGGGATCCGCCCGCCCGAACAGGGCCCCCCAGACCCGAACAGGCACCGCTCCCCATGTAAACAGAAATCGATCCAGCGCCCGTGGGGACAGTGAGAGCTCAATGAGGAAGATCAGGATGTTCAGCAGGATCAGCGTCCAGTTAACGATGGGGATGGTCCGGCTTCGTGGGCTGTCGCTGATTGGAATCATTTCGGAAATCCCTTATGGGAAAGGTCAAAACCCATTATACCTCTTTGGAGGAAACCGCGGAGCGGAGGCCGCGCGTTATGCGTTGCTCTTAACGGATGCGGGGCAAGCCGCTCCTCCCCGTCGCCTGAAGGCCACAAGGCGGGCGGATCCATCGGAGAGAGGCCCTGCGGCTGGTCAGGGTCAGCCGTCTGGGGCCCGGCCATCGATGCGCTTGACGGAGAATGTGGAGCCAGGCATAATTGCCTATGGAGGGATGGCCGAGCGGCTGAAGGCGGCGGTCTTGAAAACCGCTAGGGGGCTTGAGAGCCTCCTCGGGGGTTCAAATCCCCCTCCCTCCGCCTGGATGCTGTCCGGTGGCTCGGAGTGGGCCACTGCGGAAGCCAAAGGAGAATCCGGATGACTGGGGGAACCGGTCACCCGGATTGTCTTGTTCTCTACGGAGGGGTGCCGGAGTGGCCTAACGGGACCGCCTGCTAAGCGGTGGGGGGTGCGAAAAGCCTCCCTCGAGGGTTCGAATCCCTCCCCCTCCGCCTGGGAACGGGGCCGCGCATCACGCGCGGCCCCGTTTTTGTTTTAGGGTTTACGTGGCAGGCCTTTCGCCAGGGGAGTCGCGGAGCTCCCCCCGCTTGGATATTTTGAGGCTGGGGAGAGCCCTTTCGGTACCCATCCTGGCTCCACAAACCCGAGGAGAGGGTCAACGGCATAGCTCCTGAAACTTTTGAAGGGTTGGGGGAGAGCGAACCGGTGAAGCCTCGGCCACGATGCCATCGACCACGAGACGTAGGAGCTCATCGGATGACCCGTCGTGCAGCCTGTTCGCATAAGCTGCGCCCTCCTGCCTCCAGCCACTCCTGAAGCCGGGCGCTCTGGGCAGCTCCCTGGCGGGCATCCTCATAGATGCCGATCCCCCAATAAACGTAGCGTCGGGTCTCCGCCGTCCAGCGTTCCGGACGTCCAATGACTGTATGACCTCCGTTATAGCCTGCCAGGGCCTGCGCCACATCGCCGTTCGCCTTGCGCAATGCCTCGGCCAGATAAGAGAGTCCGGCGCGCGCGTTCGTCTCCAGATCCCACGGGTCCTCCCGGGCTCCGAAATGAAAGGGCATGACCTGAAAAAGCCCTACGGCTCCGCTGGAGGAGCGGGCCAGGGGATCCCCGCAAGATTCAATCTGCATCACCGTAGCGATCAGATTGGGGTCCAGCTGATAAGCCTGGGCCCAGGCCAGAATCTGCGCCGACCAGCGCTGCACTTCGGGGGTGAATAAAGGGGCCAGAGCCCCAACCTCCGATGGACGGGGAGGGGCTGATATCGGGGCAGCCATCCGTTCTATAGAGGCGACGGCCTCCGGATTCATGGTCATGGCCACCACCCCGGCCAGAGGGGTCAATAAGAGGGCCGCCAGCACTGCAATTCCAAACGGAAGACCGCGCGTGACCCAACGTTGTGCTTCCAGCGCCAGCATGGATTCACCTCCAGGGATAGGAAGATCACCCTGAGCAGCGCGCATCCAAACTAGAGGGACAATCCCCGGATTCCCTCCGCTTCACCGGGAAGGAGGCGGTTGAGCTGGATGGGCAGGCGTTGGAAGAATGGGGAGCTTTTGTGGGTGGGCGAGGCTCCCTTTGGCCGCCTTGCCCACCCACAAACATAGATTCACGCCATGTGCGACTTGCTGGGGTGGATCTAAGGAAAGAGCCTTCCGAAGTGATGTGGCAAGTCCCTCCCCCTTTCTTCCCGCTCCCTGAGGCCCTTTGGGCCTCAGGAGGGGAGAGATCTTCGGGGAGCTGGGGCGCCGACCAAGGCGGTGCCCCAGCCTCCGAACTCGCCAGGGAGAAGCTGCACATGTCGTGATTCATTCTCGTTGCCCCAACGCTGTACCTGGCCGATCAGCGCGGGCCGACCCGCTCTCGAAAGGGCAAGTGGCGACGCGCCCCTTCCTGGTCCTCCGGCGCAATCAAACGAGGCCCGGGAGCAGCCCCTCGCGTCTCCTCTGCGGCTTCTGACGTCTGTGCGATCCGGGAGCCTGCCCATGCCTGAAGGCCATCGACGAGCCGACGGAACGCCGGCATCAGAAGCCCCATCAATGTGCTCACCAGGAGGACCCGTCCCGTCCAGACCAGGAAGGCGGTAGCGGTTGGGATGTAGGGCATCGTGGTGTTCACGAGGGCCGTGCGGGGCGCGTCGGACTGTGCCAGTGGCGAGGCCATCAATGCCAGTGTGACCGCCCACCACTTGAGCAGGGCGTTGGCCCCTGAAGCCAGGAGCCAAGCCACCAGCACATACCAGAAGCCGGGCTTCTCCCGCTCCGTGGGAATCGAGAGATAGAGCAAGCCGGATAAATCCACCAGCCACAGGCCCAACGCCAGCAACATCCCCCAGGTCACCCCATCGGCGGTCAGGTTGCCGAAGAGCATGGTCAACGCATATTGAGAGGCCGAGTAATTGAACCACTCCAATGCCAGCCACCCGCCTGCCATCATCAGCCCAATTACCAGCGGCGCTCCGATCTCCACACTGGATACCGGAGCCGGCTCAGCCGATCCAGGGATCTCCTCCTCGTGGCCCGGTCGGGGAGCCAGATCTTCCGGTCGAGCGGTCTGGAACCAGTGCCAGGCCATTCGAACCTCCTTAGAACATTTGTTCTAATCCGCAACCTCATCATAGCACCGGATGAATTGGGCGTCAAGTCTGGTTTAACCAGCGTTCCTTTCCGCGGGCCAAAGGGCTTATAAGGGGAAGGGAAAAGGTGTTGAGGGTTGAGCGCGGTCCCGAAACGCAAAATCCGCGTTGCAAAGCGGAGGAGTTCCTTCAACAAAAGTTACTTGGGTAACCAGCCGCGCGGACGCCTGGAAGGGGAGAGCCGGGCCTCTGGGATGCTTCCAATGTCATTGGGCTGAGGGATGGCGAAAATCGCGCGCTTACTCCGGTAGCGCAGCCAGCCAGAGGATCAGACCCTCCTGTTCTTCAAGGGAAGCTGGCGCGGTTCCTTCCATCCGCTCAGCTGGCCAGAGCAGGGGATGGCCGCAGAGCGGGCAGATGGGGGAAATCCCACTTTCCACAAAGCGAAGGGTTTGCTCTTCCAGCTCCACAATCCATTCATCGGCCCGCGCCCGATGCACCCATGCGCCTTCATAGGCTTGACACTCAACCCAATCGCAGAATAGTTGCACCTTTTGCATCGGAACTTTCCCTCCGGGTAGTCCACGAGTTGTGTCGAACGCGAGGAGCCCTTGCCTCCTTCCCTTCCTTCCCGCGGGGCCAGGCTGCGCAGAAAGGGAGGAAAAAGTTTGGCATAGAGTCCGGGTTTCCGAAAGCGGCGCGCACCCTATGAAAATTCCCACAAAAATCACCGTTGAAAGCTCTAAAGGTAGGATGGAATGGCCCCACCCCCCTTTCTCCCCCCTCC
>JAUQQB010000244.1 GCA_030550075.1 Chloroflexota bacterium
CCGAAGGCGCCCCGCTCCGCCCCCAAAGCCCCCAGGGAAACGAACTGCGTAAGTCCTAAATCTTACGGAGTTGCGCAGTTGACCTTATACCCGGGGTCTTTTGGGCTGGGACGGGCACCCTCGGTGCCCGTCCCAGCCCAAAAATAAACGTTATCTCCCCTCGCAATGCCTATTTGTGAAACTTCGGACCTTTCCATGAGCTCGTTAAAGGGAGAACCTCAGGTTTTTCTCAGCCGCAGGGGTTACGTTAAGCGGAGCGGGTCGTCAAATGGTAAGAGCCCACGCTGGAAGTCTTGTAGAATTTGCAGCACGCGTTGGCACATGGCGTGGGCTATCATTTACATCTGGAGCCGCTTCCGATTCTCATTCTGAGGCATGAGATCGGATGAAAGATCTCACCCTGCTCGTAATGGTAGGCCCGATGGGGGATCACCCGCTGGAGCAGCAAATGGGGCAGATCCTCCGGGTGGCCGCGCGGGAGACCATCCATCGGATCATGGATACCGGACGGGTGGCCCGGGTCATCCTGGCCGCTCCAGACCGAGAGGGTCTGGAATCGTTGGAAAAGGCTCCCTTCCCTCTGGAGTTGGATCTTGATTCAAGCGGTCAGCCCTTCGAATTCGGCACTCGCCTGGCTGAGTTGATCCAGCGCCATCAGGTCTTCCGCCTGCTTTACGTGGGGGCCGGTGCCGCGCCGTTGATGAGCACAGCCGGCTGGGAGGCGGTGCTGGCGGCGTTTGCGGAAATCAAGGAAGGCCTGCTGACGAACAATCTGCATTCCAGCGACTGGATCGCGGTGGCTCCAGCGGAGGTGATCTCCGCTTATGCGCATCGGCTTCCCACCGACAATGCCATGGCGTGGGTGCTCCATCGGGAAGCCGGGCTCCCGGCTCGAGTCTGGCCGCGCTCCACCGCCTCCCTTCTGGATCTGGACACGCCAGTAGATGCCTTGATCGCGGCCCACCATCCCCAGGCGCCCGCGGCCCTCCGGGAGGCGGTCGCGCGAACCGGATGGGATCCTTCCCGAGTGCGCCAAGTTCAGGCTCTGTTACGAACCCCAGGGAGCCGTCTGGTTCTCGCGGGGCGTGTTCCTTCGTGGGCCTGGGCCGTTCTGGAGCGACATGCCCAGATCTGGACCCGCGTGTTCAGCGAGGAGCGAGGGATGCAGGCCAGCGCCCGGATGCACCGAGGCGAGGTGCGTTCCTTGGTGTATGCTTACCTGCAGGCGGTAGGGCCCCGGCGCTTCTTTGAGACGCTGGCGGAACTGGCGGATGGGGCCCTGCTGGATATCCGGGTCTGGATGGCGGCCGCCGGCCGCTGGCCATCGCCTGCGGATCGCTACGCGGCGGATCTTTTTGCGGTCTCCGAGATCCGCGATCCGGTGATCCGGGACTGGATTGAGTCCGCTGCTCGGGCGCCTCTGGCCATCCTGGTGGGGGGCCATACGCTGGTTGCCGCGGGTCTGGTGGCGTTGCTGGAGGGGGCTTTCGATATCCCGCAGATCCCCCTGGAGTAAGTGTCGGGGCCCTGGATGAGTTCATCCATTGCAAACCCGGGTTGCGAATTCGATCCGTCTCATAAAACGATAGATCGCACCTAAGAAAGAAAGGGGGAACAGGATGGGATCCCGTCGGAAATGGATCGGGTTAAGCCTGCTGGTCGCTTTCCTGAGTCTGGGGGCCATCTGGGAGGGTCTTCACCGCCTTCCCCCGCGCTATATCGCCCGACTGATCCCGGAGCCGCTCCAACCATGGTTCTGGCCTGCGCATCCCAAAGAGGTCCCCACGCCGATGGCGACGGTTCCCCCGGAACGGCTGGCGGTTCTCCTCACGCCGATCGCTCCCCGTCCTTCCCCGACGGGAACGGTGCTTCCCTCCCCGACCCCGAGTCCCTCTCCGTCGCCGGCGCCCACCCTCCCGCCGACGTTCACCCCGTTCCGCTCGATTCCGACGCCGACGGTTACCCGGCCAGCGTTCCCAGGGCCGACCCAGGCGGCGCGGAACACCCCGGCGGCGCTGGATCAGGCCGATGTGCTGCTCTACGGGGTGCGCCATGCGTTCCAGACATGGAACAACTGCGGTCCGGCGACCTTGGCGATGGCGTTGAGCTTCTATAGGTGGCGGGGCACCCAGCGGGATGCAGCAGCGGTTCTGAAGCCGGATCCGGAAGATAAGAACGTCTCGCCGGAAGAGATGGCGGCCTTCGCCCGGAGCCTTGGACTCGGCGCGCGGGTTCGGATGAACGGGGATCTCGAACTGCTCAAGCGACTGCTGCGATCCGGATTCCCGGTCCTCATCGAAACGGGTTTCGAGCCGGATCCCAAACAGGGGTGGATGGGCCACTATAAGCTGTTGATCGGCTACAGCAAGCGGGCGGGGCAGTTCATTATTATGGATTCGTATATGGGGCCCAATCAGGGGGTTTCCTATGGAGAGGTAGACCGTTACTGGCGGCACTTCAATCGAGCATATATCGTGATCTATCCGCCGGAGGCAGAGGGCCGCCTGCGAGAGTTGATCGGCCCGGTCTGGGATGACGACCGCCGGATGTGGGAGGAAGCGCTGGCCCGGGCGCAGGAGGAGCTGGCAGCGGATCCTCAGGATGCTTTCGCCTGGTTCAATGCGGGCGCCGCGCTGTTCCATCTGGGGCGAGCGGAAGACGCCGCAGCGGCGTTCGATCAGGCGCGGGCTTTGCGCTTGCCCTGGCGCATCCTGTGGTATCGGTTTGAGCCCTTCGAGGCGTATCTGGCCGTCGGCCGTTATGCCGATGTGATCGCCCTGGCCGATGCGAACCTGCGGGTGACGCCTTACGTCGAGGAATGGTATGACTATAAAGGCCAGGCGTTGCTGGCGCTAGGGGATCGGGAGCAGGCCCGGACGCTCTTTGAACAGGCGCTCCGGTTCAATCCCAACTTCCAGGCCGCCCGAGCCCATCTGGCGGCTATATCCCCATGAGGTAGGACAACTGCAAGCAGTTGTCCTACCTCTCCTGCATCCAGCGCCCGAAGCGGATCATCCACGCCCCGGCCTGGAACCAAAGGGTTTCCCGTTCCCTTCCCTGTTCGGCGGCCTTGCGCATGGCCTCCGCCTGGGCTTCTGCCACTCGATCAAGCCGATATATCCAAGCCCAAATAGCAGGATCTGTAAACATTTTGTCCTCCAGTTTTATCCAACTTCACTATATTAATTGGGAAAATTTACATTGTCAAATATTAAATTTCAAACCAACTAATTCAAAAATTTCGCCCTTCTGGAAGAGATTTTGGGGACTGGGGAGTTGAAGGCGGCTCACCCATTCCGAAAAAGGGGGCTCTCGATCCCCTGGGATAGAGGCAACGGCGTAAGTCCGGATCTCTTTTTCCTCATGTCCCTTACGGCCCAAGGGTCCGTGAGGAGGGACCTCACAGGCCCTCCCAGTGGGAACCCATGGCAGGAGTCGAATTTCGCGGCACGCGTTTGCAATATAGACGGGCTGCCGGTAAGCTATGCCCTGAACCCCTTCCACATTCTGGATTGGAGAAATGGAGTCATGGACCCTGAGATCCGCAAGCGCACGCTGAGGCTGATCACCTATGGTCTTTACGTGCTCACCGCGGCGGACGGCGAGGAGATCGCCGCCGGGACGGTGAACTGGCTCTCCCAGGCCTCGTTCAACCCGCCTCTGGTGATGGTGGGGATCAAGCGGGACAGCCATCTCCATGCGCTGATCGAGCGGACCGGTCGCTTCGCGGTGAACATCCTGGGGGCCGGGCAGAAGGAGATCGCCGCTGCCTTCTTCCGTCCCACGCAGGTGTCCGAGGGTCGGCTGAACGGTTATCCCTTCGAACGCGGTCCGCAAACTGGTGCGCCCCTTCTGCTGGACCTGCCGGCGTGGTTTGAGGCACAGGTGACCGACGCAGTGCATCGGGGAGATCACACCGTGTTTGTGGCCGAGGTCATCGAAGCCGGGCTGCGGGACCTCGCAGCGAAGCCGCTGGTGATGTGGGATACCGGATGGTATTACGGGGGGTAGAGGAGGAACAGTCCGCTTCCCCCCTTCACTCCGACGGTCTGAATCGTTAAAGCCTATCATAGCCAGGCGCCACCTTACTTTCTGGAGGGGCCCGGATGGTTCGAATCGTGACGGATAGCGGTGCACATCTTCCGCCGGAACTGTTCCGCCAGCATGAGATCACAGTGATCCCCCTGGTGGTGAACATGGGCGGGCGGACTTACTATGAGGGAGAGGATCTGAATCTGGAAGCCTTTTATCACTATCTCCGGACCTCCCCGACGCTCCCCACGACCTCTCAGCCGCCAGTGGGCCGGTTCTATGAGGCCTATCGTCAGTTGAGCGAGACAGGGGATCCGATCATCTCGATCCATCTTTCCTCTGCGTTGAGTGGGACCTATGCGGCGGCGATGGCGGCCCGGGAGATGCTCCCCGAAGCCGAGATCCACGTGGTAGACACCCGGTTGATCTCCGTTCCTCAGGGGATCTTGGTGCTGGAAGCTGCCCGGATGGCCCGGGCGGGGGCGACGGCCCAGGAGATCACGGAGCGCCTGGAGTTCATGAAGGCCCGCACGGTGTTCTATTTCGTCCTGGACACCCTGGAGTATCTGGCCAAGGGAGGGCGGGTGAGCAACATCCAGGCCCTGATGGGAAACCTGCTCCAGTTGAAGCCCATCCTCAAGCTCCACGAGGGTCGGATTGAGGCACATGAGCGGGTGCGGACGACGCAACGGGCCCGGGCCCGGCTGCAGGAGCTGATCCGGGAATACGCGCGTGGGCGGCGGGATCTGCGAATCGGGGTGATGCACACCCGGCTTCAGGAGGTAGCGGAAGAGATCGCCCGTGCCCTGCAGGAGGAGTTGCGGCCGACAGAGATCTTCATTGCGGAAGCGGGGCCGGCCGTGGCCACCCATGCCGGGCCAGGGGGATTGGGGCTGGCGTGTTATGGGGAATAGGCTTGTTGCGTAACTACTGCTCCCTCCAGATTTGATTTTTGGTTTTGGTCCCCTGGG
>JAUQQB010000245.1 GCA_030550075.1 Chloroflexota bacterium
GTCAGTGCCCGTCCTCTTTGTTGGGAACGCTGAGACGGGCACTCCGCTTCGCTCCGTGCCCTACTACAAACAAAGGGCTTTTCCTGTTCGTAGTAGGGCACGCAAGTGCCCGTCCTCTTTTGGTGAAACACCTATGACGGGCCCCCCGTTTCGCGCCTGATCAGCGGAGCTCCCGGCGGATCGCCTCGATCTCCGCTGGACGCGGAGTTCCCTCCAGACCGGGACGGGTGACGGAGAGCGCCGCCACCCGGGCTGCGTAATGGGCCGCCGCCAGGGGATCCCGAGTTTCCCACAACCGGATGAAGAAGGCAGCGGCGAACACATCCCCCGCCCCCGTTGGATCGACCTCTTCCGCCGGATAAGCGGGGATCGGATGCGGGATCCCATCCCGAAACAGGGTGGCCCCGCGGGCGGCCTGCGTAACCACCAGGATGGACGTCCGGC
Source organism: Chloroflexota bacterium (assembly GCA_030550075.1). Classification (GTDB taxonomy): domain Bacteria; phylum Chloroflexota; class Anaerolineae; order Thermoflexales; family Thermoflexaceae; genus Thermoflexus. The sequence goes on from JAUQQB010000245.1 coordinate 445, forward strand.
GGGCCCAGCGACGGGCCAGCCCCCAATCCCCCTGGATGTCCTCCTCGCTGAAGACCACCGCATCGGCATGGGGAAGGAACTGCTCGGCTTCCGCCCAGGGCCGAGGATATACGTGGCCCTCCGGGTCCCAGGCCCGCATCCAGCCCTGGGGCGTGATCCCCCGGAGGGCGCCCTCGAACAGAAACAGCAAAGAGGGATCCACTTCCCCGGCCACAGGGGCCAGATGAACCACGCGGGGGCGACGCCATTCGAGAGGCACAGCAGCCGGCCGCAGCCGTTCCGCGACCCCATGGAGGCGCTGCTGCCGACCCTGCGGGGTGTAAAGGTTTTCGAACTCCGTGGTCTGCTCCGCCGGCAAATTCATCACCATTGCCCCGTCCAGGGCCAACCGGGGATCCCAATCCGGCCCGGTGCTGGTCAGGACCCCCACCCGCCATCCGTGGGCCAGAGCCGTCCGACCCGCATACGCCGCTGTCCCTCCAAACATCGGCCCGAACGGCGTTCGATCCCGACAGACATGCCCGATGATCAGATAATCGATGAGATCCATCCGCGCTCCAATTCCGGGAATAAGCTCTGGCGGGGAAGCGGGCCGCTCCTCCTCGCAGCCCTCCCGGCTGCAGGGAGCCCTTAATTCCCCTCCGAGGTCCAGCGCATCGCAATCACCACCCGCCGCTCCTCCCCTTCGCCGATGCTGTAGGTAGTCACCTTCGGATGATCCTTCAGGGCCATGTGGATCACCCGTCGCTCGGCGGCTGGCATCGGTTCCAGCTCCACCGGGCGGCCGGTAGCCATCACCTGTTCCGCTTTCTTAAGGGCCAGGCGGCGCAACGCCTCCGCCCGCTTGGCCCGATAGCCGTTGATATCCACGACCAGCGGAATGAAAGCGCCCAGGCGCCGGGCGAGGATCGCCCGCACCAGGGTCTGGAAAGCATACAGAGTGCGGCCATGGCGGCCGATCAGGCGCCCTGCGGTTGGGCCCTCGATCCGCACTGTCCAGATGGAATAATTCCCACGCTCCTCGGGCCCTTCGACCGTCTCCTGGGCGATGGAGAGCGTCGCCTGGATTCCCAGGGAAGTGAGAAGGCCACTGACCGTCTGCGCCACCGCCTCCTCGATTTGCTCCGGCGCCGGGCCCGGCGGCGGCGCCGCAGGCTCCCGCACCACGAGGCGAACCCGCGCTTCACGGGCCCCGATGCCCAGAAAGCCCGGGCTGCCTGGATCCAGCACCTCAATCTCTACCGCTTCTCGAGGAACGCCCAGTTGAGCCAGCCCTGCCTGGATCGCTGCCTCAATGGTGGGTCCACTTACGACCAGTTCCATATTCACCTCGCCAGGATGATTCCCATCAGTTCGAACTTTTCACCCCTCGCGCTTTGTTTGCTTAAATATGAGGGATCGCTCCCTCTCTGGGAGGACCACGGAGCTGGAGGGGCAAAGCAGTTTCCCTTCTCCTCTCCTTCTTCTCCCCGTACTGCTTCACAGTGTGAAAATATGCTCCGGGTGATGACGGGCCATCGAAGACAGCCCCACCCACCCCCAAACACCTCGATTTACCGGGCTCCCCGAGGTTTACGGCGTGGTCGAGCGGACTCCGGTGAAGGGGAGGAGCCAGAGGATGACGACGAAGTGGCCGCCGGCATCCCTTCGCTTCGCGCGAAGCGACGAACCAGGAATCCCTTCCAATCCCGCGTGATGAGGGCGAACTGGATCACCGAGATCAGGTTCGTGACGATAAAGTAAATGCTCAACCCCACCGCCAGGTTGTAGCTGATCCAGCCGAAGAAGAGCGGCATATACAGGTTCATCAGCTGGGTGGTCATGCGGGTTTGGGGATCCGTGCTCGGCGGCGTCATGACCTTCTGAGACCACCAGGTGGTGAGGATCACCAGCAGGGTCATGATCGGCAGAGGGATCAGAATCCCCCCCACCGGGATGAAAATCCGCTCCGGCCGCCCCAGATCCCAGAGCAGGAACTGGCTCTGGATGGGAAGCAGGGCGGCCAGGGCCGGGAACCCGTTGAAGCGATAGAGCAGTTTGGCCAGGTCGATGACGGACATCGGGTTCAGGGCCAGGACGTGAATGATGGCCTGGTAAACGGCGATCAGGATGGGGAACTGGATCAGGAGGGGAAGGCATCCCCCCAGAGGGTTAACCCCAGCCTCCTTATAAAGCTTCATTTGCTCCTGGGCCAGCTTCTCCCGATCCTTAGCGTATTTCTTCTGGAGCTCCTGGAGGCGAGGCTGCAGCTCCTGCATCCTCTTCGCCGCCCGTTGTTGCTGGGCCATCAACGGGTAAAGCAACAACCGGATCAGCACCGTCAGGGCCACGATGGCCAGCACGAAATTCCGGCCCAGGACCGCATAGAGCACCAGGAGGAGATTCACCAGCGGCTGGAAAAACAACAGGTTCGTCACCAGCGTAATGGGATTCATCGAACCTCCTTGAGGGAGCTTCGTCCTGCCACAGTAACGATTTCAGCGTCCTAACTTCCAGGCCTCCGTCAGATCCAGGCCAAACGCCACCAGGCGGAACGGCCCACCCGTGGGCGCCACCACAATCCGATCGGCGACCGCAACGGGAGCGGTGAGCAGGCGCCCTGGAGCCAGGTTGACCGATTTGATCTTCGCCCCATCCTCCAGATTCAACAGATGGATCCAGCCCGCCTCATCGGCGACGTAAACCCGGTTCTCCACCACAAGAGGCCGGGCGCGAACCGGTCCGTTGGCCTGGAACGGCCGGGGCCAGAGAGGGCGCCCCTGGCGATCCAGAGCGAAAACCTGCCCGCTCATATCGCCCACGATCAGCCGGTCTCCCACCACCGCCGGCCCATCCCAGACCCAATGATTCGCCCGAAAACGCCAGCGCTCCTGGCCCGTGGTCGGATCCACCGCGTAGAGATGATCATCGAAGGCTCCCACGTACAGCGTGTCCCCATCCAGCGTCAACGCCCCCGCGATGGCCCCGCGGGCCTGGAACGGCGCGGGCCAGCGCAACGCGCCGCTCTCCACATCCAGGGCCAGCAGGCGATGATCCATCGTCCCTACAATCAATAGGGTTCCCGAAAGGACCGGGGTGGCCCAGATCCGGGCGGCGCCCCGCCCGGCCTCCGGGAGACGGGTCTGCCAGAGGACCTGACCGCTTGCCCCCTCCAGGGCAATCACCCATCCATCCCCGGTCCCGACGAAGACGCGCGTCCCATCCGCGATCAGGCCCGCGAAAATCGGGCCCAGGGGGCGCTGATCGGGTGGCGGGTACACCCATTGAAGGGCCCCGCTCCCCCGCTCCAGCCCGCAAAGGCGGCTCTCGCCGGTCCCCGGGTTCTCCGCGGCGATGACCACCCATCCCTCCAGCACGGCGGGAGCGGCATGGTAAGCGCCTGCGCAGGCTCCCGCGTTCCCATCCTTCGGGGGAAACCGCCACCGTTCCTGCCCGGAGCGAGCGTCTACCGCCAGCACATGATCCAGATCCGCCACATACAGGATGTCCCCCACCACCTGTATCCCGGGCCAGCTGGATCCTGCGCCACTGCATCCCGTGAGCAGAAGCGCGAGCAGGATCCCAATCCACAACGCGTTTTTCCACGATATCGCTGCGAGTTTCAACGATCAACCCTCCATTGCCAGATGGCGCGTGATCAGGTCATGATCCTGGACTTCGGATCTTCAGGGCACCGGATCGTATCCGCCCGGATGAAAAGGATGGCAGCGCGCGATGCGCTTCACCCCCAGCCATCCGCCCCGGATCAGCCCGTAACGGGCGATCGCCTCATAGGTGTATTGAGAACAGCTCGGGTAGAAACGACAGGCCGGAGGTAAGAGGGGAGAGATCAGCCGCTGATACAGGCGGATCAACCCCATCACCACCCACGCGGGCAAACGGGCCCATTTCCATTCCGAAATCCTCATCACGATCCCTTCTCCACCGATGATGTGAAACGCCATATGCCTCTCCGCGGTGAAGGCGATCGAAGGACCTCCTCAGGGAAAGGCTCCAGGACTCCCTCCCATGCAGGGAAGTTGAGGGGCCTGGAGGGCACGCCTTCCGCGCGCCCTCCAGGCCTCCATACCCGGCCCATCGTTTACCGTGGGAACCCTCTCCTCAGGTTATCGAACAGGGTCATGGGTTCCCTCCCGCAACAATCCCAGCCGGGCCAGGGCCTCTAACAGCGCGGCTTCCGCATCCTGTCGTTTGCGCCCGATCAGGCCCGGCCGGGCGATGAGCACCAGATCCCAGCCCGGCTGGATCTCATGGAGATGCAGGCGGGCCGCCTCCCGAAGCAGGCGCTTGGCCCGGTTCCGTCGAACGGCCTTGCCGATGGCGCGACGCCCGGCGATCACCGCCACCCGGGTGATCCCCAGATCGTTCGGGGCTGCTTTCAACTTCAGGAGCGCATTGGCCCAGGAGCGCCCTTCCTGCAGGACCCGCTCAATGGCCTTCCGGCGGCGCAATCGAACCAGCGAAGCCACGGCCCGGGGGACATTCAGTCTTTACGGCCGGAGGGACCCCGATACTTCCC